>JAFUAR010000164.1 GCA_017460585.1 Clostridia bacterium | reverse complement strand
GAGCGGGACACCGCCGAATTGAAAATTCGAGCGCCGCGCCGCGGGCGGGGACGTGTCCCCCGTCCACCTACTGTGAAGCCGTAGGCTGAACAGTAACAAAAAACGCGCATATGCGCCGTGATTTCCATACGTAATGCATTGAGAGAAAGGATGTTTTTCCCATGAGCAATCGAGAATTCTGGTTTGTCGTAGGCAGTCAGTTTCTGTACGGTCCCGAGGTGTTGGAAACGGTTGAACAGCGCGCCCGCGAAATGGCGGATAAGCTGAGTCAGGTACTCCCCTATCCTCTGGTTTACAAGGTAACCGCCAAGACCAATAAAGAGATCAGCGACGTAGTGAAGGAAGCCAATTACAGCGACGAATGCTGCGGCATCATCACTTGGTGCCATACCTTCTCGCCCTCCAAAATGTGGATCAACGGTCTGGTCAACCTTCAAAAGCCCTACTGCCATTTGGCAACCCAGTATAACAAGGAAATTCCCAATGAAGACATCGATATGGACTTCATGAACCTGAATCAAGCGGCGCACGGCGACCGCGAACACGGCTTCATCGCCGCCCGCCTGCGTATGCCGCGCAAGGTCATCGCGGGCTACTGGGAGGACGAAAAGGTACATAAGCGCCTGTCCGACTGGATGAAAGCCGCCGTGGGCGTGGCAGTTTCCAAACAGATGAAGGTTATGCGCTTCGGCGACAATATGCGCGAGGTCGCCGTAACCGAAGGCGACAAGGTCGAGGTACAGATTAAGCTCGGCTGGCAGGTAAACACTTGGGCGGTAGGCGATTTGGTAAAGGAAATGAACGCCGTAACCGAAGAGGAAATCGACGCTTTGATGAAGGTGTACGAGTCCGAATACGATATCGCCACCGACAATATCGCCGCCATCCGCTATCAGGCGAAGGAAGAGATCGCCATGAAGAAAATGATGGACCGCGAAGGCTGCAAGGCGTTCTCCAATACCTTCCAGGATCTCTACGGCATGGAACAGCTGCCTGGGTTGGCCAGCCAGCACCTGATGGCGCAGGGCTATGGCTACGGCGGCGAAGGCGACTGGAAGGTCTCCGCCATGACCGCCATACTAAAGGCGATGGGCGAAAATGGAAACGGCGCTTCCGCCTTCATGGAGGATTACACCTACCATCTGGTCGAAGGCAGCGAGTATTCCCTCGGCGCGCATATGCTGGAGGTATGCCCCTCTGTCGCCGCGGATAAACCGCGCATCGAAACCCATCATCTGGGCATCGGCATGAACGAAAAGGATCCCGCGCGCGTGGTATTTGAGGGCAAGTCGGGTCCCGGCATTGTGGTGAGCTTGATTGATATGGGCGGTCGCCTGCGCCTCATCGTGCAGGATATTGAAGCCGTAAAGCCCATCATGCCCATGCCGAATTTGCCCGTTGCCCGCGTAATGTGGCGCGCCATGCCCGACCTGACCGACGGCGTAGAGTGCTGGATTACCGCAGGCGGCGCGCATCACACGGTGCTGAGCTACGACGTGACCGCCGAGCAAATGCGCGATTGGGCTCGCATGATGGATATAGAATTTGTGCATATTACCAAGGACACCACCCCCGAAAAGCTGGAAGACGAGCTTTTCCTGAAGGATTTGGCGTTGAAGCTTAAGTAAGTACAACGCATGAATGGGAGGGGACAGAATTGCTCGTCCCCTCCTTTCAATGGAAAAGTGAAAGGAATGAATCGCAATGGATTTGAAAAAGACCGCGTTGGGAATTGAGCTGGGCTCCACCCGCATTAAGGCGGTATTGATTGATGAAAACCATGTGCCCATCGCCAGCGGCAGCTATGAATGGGAAAATCAGCTGGTCAACGGCATTTGGACCTATTCCATGGACGCGGTACATACCGGTCTGCAGGCGTGCTATGCCGATCTCAAACGGGATGTGCTGGAAAAATACCAAACCGAACTGACCGAGGTGGGCGCAATTGGCGTATCCGCCATGATGCACGGCTATCTGCCGCTGGACGCCTCGGGCGAGCCGCTCACGGAGTTCCGCACTTGGCGCAACACCATTACCGGCGAAGCGGCCGCAGCGCTTACCGATGCGTTCCAATTCAATATTCCGCAGCGCTGGAGCATTGCGCACCTGTATCAGGCGATATTAAACGGCGAAGCGCACCTGCCAAAGCTCGATTATCTCACCACCCTTGCGGCGTACATTCACTACAGGCTCACCGGCGTGCGCGCGGCGGGCGTGGGCGAAGCCTCGGGTATGTTCCCCATCGACAGCGATCGGTTGGATTACGACCAGACCATGCTCGACAAGTTCGACGCGCTGATCGCCCCGAAGGGCTTTCCGTGGAAGCTGCGCGACGTGCTGCCCAAGGTACTTCCCGCGGGCGCGGAAGCAGGCAAGCTCACCGAAGCCGGCGCAAAGTTTCTCGACCCCACCGGCGCGCTAAAAGCGGGAATTCCCGTCGCTCCGTGCGAGGGCGACGCCGGCACCGGTATGGCGGCAACCAATTCCGTTCGCGCCAGAACCGGCAACGTATCCGCGGGCACATCGGATTTTGCCATGATCGTTACCGAAAAGCCTCTGGGCGTACACCGCGAAATCGACATGGTGACCACCCCGTCGGGCTTGCCCGTAGCGATGGTGCACTGCAACAACTGCACTTCGGATATCAACGCTTGGGTCAATCTGCTGGCGGAATTTGCCGACGCCATTGGCGCGCCGCAGGACAAAGGCGCACTGTTTACGCTGCTGTTCCGCAAGGCGCTGGAAGGCGACGCGGATTGCGGCGGTCTGCTGAGCTATAACTACTTCTCCGGCGAAGGCGTAACCGATATGGACGAGGGGCGCACGCTGTTTGCGCGTATGCAGAACGCCAACTTTACGCTTGCAAACTTCATGCGCACGCACATACTTTCCGCGCTTTCCACGCTGAAAATTGGTTTGGATATACTGGTCAACGAGGAAAAGGTCGCTATTGACAAATTGTATGGGCACGGCGGCTTCTTCAAGACTCCTGAAGTCGGTCAGCGAATGCTGTCCGCGGCGGTCGGCGCGCCGGTATCCGTAATGGAAACCGCCGGAGAGGGCGGTCCCTACGGCATGGCGCTGTTGGCCGGCTATATGCTGAATCGCTCGGAGGGCGAAACGCTGGAGGACTACCTCGATCACCGCATGTTCGCCAACGCCAAATCCTCCACGCTCATGGCGGATGAGCGCGATGCCTCGGGCTTTGCCGAATTCTTAAACCGCTATCAGAAAGCGCTTCCGCTGGAGCGCCTTGCCACGGAGGTACTGTAAATATGCTTGAACAACTCAAACAGCAGGTATTGGAAGCCAATTTACTGCTGCCCAAACACAATCTGGTCACTTTCACATGGGGCAACGTTTCGGGCATTGACCGCGCGAGCGGACTGGTAGCGATTAAGCCCTCCGGCGTGAGCTACGACGGCATGACGGCGGAAGATATCGTGATTGTCGATTTAGATGGCAAGGTAGTGGAGGGCAAGTGGAAGCCCTCCAGCGATACCCCCACCCATGTGGAGCTCTACAAAGCGTTCCCCGAATGCGGCGGCATTGTACACACCCATTCCCGCTGGGCGACCACCTTCGCGCAGGCAGGCGTGGACATTCCCGCAATGGGCACCACGCAGGCGGACTACTTCTATGGCGATATTCCCTGTACCCGTAAGATGACGCCCGAAGAGATCGCCGGAGAATACGAGAAAGAGACCGGCAAGGTCATTATTGAGACCTTTGAGAAGCTCGATCCCGCCGCGATCCCCGCGGTACTGGTGCACTCCCACGGTCCTTTCGCTTGGGGCACAGACGCCATGAACGCCGTGCACAACGCCGTAGTGCTGGAAGAGGTTGCGTTTATGGACTGGCACGCCATGATGATCAACCCCCGATTGGGCGCCATGCAGCAGGAGCTGTTGGACAAACACTATCTGCGCAAGCACGGCGCAAACGCCTACTATGGGCAGAACTGATATATTCGGATTATAGAAAACCGCCGCGGATCATGATTGACCGCGGCGGTTACGTTATTCTTCCAAAAAGATCGGTGTATAATCGCGTTCCCTCAAGCAGCGCGCCATTTCTCGGCTGGTCGCAATGGTGCGGCTGGTCAGTATACCGCCCCTGTCGATATCCTCCACGCGGTGGAAATCGCTGCCAGAGGTCTGTATGAGCTGCGTATGCTGATCCGCCAGCTGCTTTGTCAGTCCGTTTTGGCTATCGTGGCGCGCGCTGCCGTTCATCACCTCGTATCCGTCCACATCCTCCACCGGCGCCGGATGGCACCTTTTGCGATTTGGGTGCGCCTGTATGAGCAGCGCGTCGTACTCTCCGCACAACGCGTGAAGCTGCTTCAACGTCATATGGTTGAGGCGCGGATGCGTCAGCACGAATTCAGGCTCTACGCCGAAAATCAGGTAGTCGTTATCACAGTCCTGCAGGCGCGCTTCCAGACCGAACAATACGGTGATTCCCTCTTTTTCAGCGGCGGCTCTGGCACAGCGCCAGCCCGATAGCCAAGCCTGCGCCTGTTCCAGCGGCGTTCCATAAAAACGCTCGAGGTTTTCGTTGTTATAATGGTCGGTAATGACTATACCGCGATAGCCCGCGCGACTATGCATGGCAACCACCTCGGCGGCGTCCAGCCAGCCGCACTTGCTGCCCTGACGCGTATGGGCGTGCAATTCGTATTTATTCATTCCTCTTGCTTCCTTTACACGATTCTCCGGCATGATTTGCGCTCGATGAGCGCGGGCGTGAGTACCCGATGGGTATACCCCGTCATTTCGTTTTGAATTTTATCCAACAAGCTGTCCACCGCCATGGAGGCGAGCAGTTTTTTCGGCTGCTCTATGGTGGTTAGATTGATGCGCGGCAATCCGCTGTCGCGAATATTGTCAAACCCCAGAAGGCTCAGCGTTTCCGGAATGCGTATACCCGCCTCCTCCGCCGCCTGCAATATGCCCAATGCGTTGGTATCCGTAGCGGCGAATATCGCCGTATAGTCGATGGGCTGGGCAAACAACTGCTTGGCAAGCTGATAGCCGTACTTGATCGAGGTAGAGGTAAAGCTATTGTTCAGGTAGCGCGGCGTCAGTCCATACGCCTTGCAGGCGTCAATATAACCCTCGTCGCGCAGCTGGTGCGTAATACTGCCGCGCCGTTTGCCGAAATAGAGAATTTTCCGGTGCCCCAAAGCGTATAAATACTCCACGCCCATAAATGCGCCGCGGTGGTTATCCACCGAAACATAGCTCTCCGGCGCTTCGCGCAAATTTTCTCCCAAAAACACGGTGGGCATACGCCCCAGTAAAGGCTTGAGGCTCTCGTAGCTGGAGGATTCGGAGGGAACCAATATTACCCCGTCCACCTTTCGCCCGATCATCAGCTCAAACTGCTCCCGTTCCAGTTCCGTAGAGCGCGAAGAATTGCAGAGAATAATATTGTAGCCGCGCGAACGCGCCTGCTGATCGATATAATACGCCAGCTCGGACATGAACGGATTGGAAATATCTGTAAGGATCAACGCCAGCAGCTTGGTGGAGTGCACCACCATCGCCCGCGCAATGGTATTGGTGGTATAGTTCATTTCCTTGCACAGCCGGAGTATGCGCTCTCTAGTATCGGCGGAGATCTCCGGACTGCCCGAAAGCGCTCGGGAAACCGTGGAATAGGATACGCCCGCCGCACGCGCTACATCCTTAATGGTGACATTCTTCAAGCTTCGCGCACCGCCTTTTTACGGAAATTTCCGGAAGTGTTTTCGCAGAATATTTTAACATAAGCGCACAGAAAATGCAAGAATGCGCATATGTATGCCTCGCTTTCGCAGCTTGAATTTGCAAAAGTTTATCACAAGCGGGCAATTTCTGCCGTTTCACGCAATGTTTGCGGAGAATTTGCGCCCCACACCGGCAATTTTGAGAAAACCGTTCGCCGCTGCCGCTCTATGGGCATTGACTCGTTTGACAAACTTGGAATATTGCACTACAATAAAACCATAAGCATTCGGTAACGTTTCCGAAGAATCACTTATGGATGAGAGGAGGGGGTCAAATGATCCGCGCCGTACTGTTTGATCTAGGCGGCACACTGCATACCAGCGCCAACAGTCCCGAACGCAAGCTGTGGTTTGCAAAACGGCTCATCGATCGATTGGCGGATTATGATATTCCGCTCGATATCACGCCGGATGCGCTCGCCCGCCAGCTTGACGTCAATTCCGAAATATACAAGCATGAAACCGAAGAATCGCTTCGGGAGCTGCCCACCGAAATCATCTGGAACGACTACTTTCTGCGTGAACAGCACATCGGTCGCGACCGGCTTCGCCCGATTTCCGAAGAGCTCTCCTTTCTATACGACTACGAACGCGTGCGCAACCTGCGCCGTCCTCACTTGACAGAGTGCCTCGAGGCGCTTCGGGAGCTGGGCATTCGCACGGGCGTAATCAGCAATATTATATCCCTCTCCATCGTTCCCCATTTTTTAGCGGAATATCATTT
>JAFUAR010000163.1 GCA_017460585.1 Clostridia bacterium | reverse complement strand
TTCCATGCCGAACACCTCCTCATAGGCTCTTTTTGCTATGGTTTATTATTCGACATGACTGCCCAGTTTACCTTTTGGAATTTTATGTTAATTTACGGGTGGACTGAACAGTTACGAATATTAAATTCCAAAACCTCGCTCATATATACGGACAGAAGTTCAAAAATCTTGCTTTCAAGAAACAAGTAGCCCAGTCCGCCCCGGTATTGAGCAAAGTCTTTTAATTCTGCAAAGATATGTTCCATGTACGGGGTAATGCTTACCTTTGATATTCCCGTCAACACTTTCTTCGCATAAGCATCTATCTCACTATCTTCAAAGTAGTCATTCAGAATCTTATAAAAATAGGACAGGGGGATTTTTATATTCTTGAAAAGAAATTCGCTCTCTTTGGAATAGCACAAATATTCCATCTTTCCGTGTCCGCGATAAATGCAGGATTCGCCTTTTTGTATGCTGGCGCTTTGGCGATTACCGGCTATATTCCATGAAACGCCATCATTAAAGCAAAAAAGAAGCTGAATATATTCTTCACTGTTGACGCCCTGCACATTCACATCTGAAAAATAGTTCATTTTCCAGTCGGAAACGACAGCGCCTTGCCTCGTGACAATCTGCGAAATCTGTCCTGTTCCCATATCAGCCGGAATGTCTATGGTCACTGTCTGTGGGGAATTGGAGAGCAGATCACGGTATAGATTACTCATATATTGGTTTGTCATGCGGAAACGACCTCCCTTATTATACGATACCGGCATCTTCCTCCGCTCTTTCCACGCGTAGCTATAGTTACGATTCTCTAACTATTATAGTACAGACACTCTCAAACGTCAATGAGTTATCGCTTTTTTGAATAATCCATCTTGCTACTACTTCATAATACACGAGATCAAACCATGCTATTATATTGTTTTCGGGTGGACTTTGTGTAGTGAAAAGTCGTCCAAACTTCCGTCCAAAATGATCCCTGCCCGAAATTTACTTTATTATTATATACTTAGCAGGATTTAGGTGGATTCAGGTTCTAGTGATCATTACGATTCGTGCAGGTTCAAGTCCTGTTTCCCGTACTTTGAGAAACAGGACTTTATTCTTTGCTAACCTCTTTCATTAAATCTCCGTCATTTTGTCACCAACCCAAATTCCTGTCGTGATATAATTGTAATCACTATTCTCTAGGGGAGGCGCTGACATGATTTCCTATTTCCGCTTATGGCGACTCCTTGAGAAACGAGGATACTCCAAGAAGGATATCACCTGGCTTGCCGGGATCAGCGACAGCACCTACAGGAAACTGCTAAACAGCGACTCTGTTCGCATGGATGTGCTGGAGCGAATCTGCAAGGCATTAAACGTAGATATCGGGGACATCTGTAGTTTCAAAAGATAGGATAATTTGCATTTTTCACCACGTATACTTGCAATTCCAATGTTTTCGTCTTTGCAGTTTTTTCCCGAACATCCTGCAATCTACTCGCAAACCACCGGATACCCACAGTAAACCCAAATTTTTCTGCCGTTATCAAATTGTTATCACGAAAAAAGAAAAAGCCCGAAAGTGCCTGCAAATAGGGCACTTTCGGGCATCTTGGTATTATTCCCACTCGATAGTTCCCGGGGGCTTTCCTGTGATATCGTATACTACGCGATTGACGCCCTTGACTTCGCCGATCATGCGGGAAACCACCCGCTTGAGCACGGGATAGGGAATCTCGGCGGCTTCTACGGTCATGGCATCATCGCTGGTAACGGCGCGCAGACCGATGCAGTAACCATAGGTGCGTCCATCGCCCATTACGCCCACCGTACGAATGCCGGTCATCACCGCGAAGGACTGCCAAATTACCTCCTCGAGTCCGGCAAGTTTGAGCTCTTCGCGATAGATCGCATCACATTCGCGGAGAATATTCAGCTTTTCGCGCGTAATTTCGCCAATCACGCGCACCGCCAAGCCCGGACCCGGGAACGGCTGCCGCCAGACCATATCATGGGGAATGCCCAACGCCTCGCCCACCGCGCGCACCTCATCCTTGAACAGTAGTTCCAACGGCTCGATGATATGCGCCTTGTCGAACAGTGAATCCTTGGGCAATCCGCCCACGTTGTGGTGGCTCTTAATGGGAGCGGAACCGCCCATGCCGCTTTCGATTTTGTCCGGATAGATGGTGCCCTGAAGCAGGAAATCCGCCTCAATCTTTCTGGCTTCCTCTTCAAATACGCGAACAAATAGTTCGCCGATGATTTTGCGCTTTCGTTCCGGCTCGGTCACGCCCTCAAGCGCCTCCAAAAAGCGATCGGAAGCATCCACATGAATTACGCGCAGCCCCAAATGGTCGCGATAGGTCTCCATGACCTGCTTGGCTTCATCCTTGCGCAAAAGCCCATGGTCGACGAACACACAGGTGAGCTGCCCCGGCTTCAGCGCCCGATCGGCAATTACGGAGGCGACGGAGCTATCCACGCCGCCGGAAAGACCCGCGACCACTTTGCCGTCGCCTACTTTTTCGCGAATGGAGGCGATCATGCGATCGATCATATCGTCCGGCTTATAGCCGCCCTCGCAGCGGCAAACGCCGAATACGAAATTGCGGAGCATCTGCGTGCCCTCGACCGAATGGCGCACCTCCGGATGGAACTGCACGCCGTAAATCCCCCTTGCGGCATTGGAAAACGCAGCGACGGGACAATTCGCCGTAAACGCATCCGCCTGAAAGCCCTGCGGCAACCGATCGACTCGGTCGGTATGATTCATAAACACGGCGGTTTCCCGCTGCACATTTTGAAACAACGCGCTGTCGCTCGTTGTCAACATGGTGTGTCCATATTCGCTCACCGCCGCAGAGTGCACCGTGCCTCCCAGAAGCTGGTTGATCAGCTGCATACCGTAGCAAATGCCCAGCACCGGCACGCCGATATCGAAGAAATCGACGGGCAGGCGCGGAGCGTTCTCCGCGTAAACGCTGTTGGGTCCTCCGGTCAATATTACGCCGCGCAGGCGCTCGTCGCGCCACGCTTCCATCGGCGTTTGATAATTTAAAATTTCGCAGTAAACGCCCATTTCACGCACGCGACGCGCGATGAGCTGGTTATACTGCCCGCCAAAGTCCAGCACGACTATTTTTTCGTTTGCCGCCATGAAGCCCCTCCTCCATTGGTCGATCTGAAATGTCATTGAATGAACAAATCATACCATTCCCGATTCCCGCTTGCAATTTCCTTCCTGTAAAATAAACTATAAACGTTGATACGCCTTCGTTTACCATAGCGATCGACGCGGCGTTTTCTCTGCCGAAGTCTTGCCCAAATGTTCCAGAATCAGCACCGCCGCCTGACTGCGGCGCAGGGCGTTCGCGCGCTCAAGCAAGGCTTCCATATCGTTTCGGGTCAAACAATTGTGCTCCAACAACAGCCGCAGCAGCGCGTCGTTCTTCAACGCCTCCCGCAGCAAGTTGCGGGCATGGGTCCGCATCCACTCTACGCAATCTGCCTCAACCTCCGGCGCATAGGCAATATGGCGTTCCCACGCGAGCGCGTATCCCAAACATACCTGCTTGCGCCGCAATCCATGGAAGCGCTCCGGCGAAATATTCGGAGCGATGATTGCCGCGGAACGCACGCCGAGCAAATTTTCATGCAGTCCTTCGCAATTCGCCGAATGGATTTGGATTTCCCGCAGCGCACGGCATTCGCTCAGCGCGCTCGCGCCCATGAAGCGCAGCGTATGAGGCAACCGCAGCACCTCGAGCGCAGTGCAGCGGTACAACGCATGCGCCCCAATCTGCTGGATACCCTCCGGCAATTCAAGGCTTTTCAGCGACTGACAGCCGCTCAGCGCATATTCCCCGACGGACGAAGGTCCCGCCTCTATGCGCACTTCACGCAGCGCAGCGCAGCCACTAAACGCATGATCCGGAATGAATTCCAGCTTGGCGGGCAGGGCGACAGCCTCCAGCTTGGCGCAGTTTCGGAACGCGCCCTCACCCATGTGCGCCAGTGTATCCGGAATGGACACGCTTCGCAAACAAGCGCAATCCGCCGCCGCGGCGCGACCCAGCGCGGTCAAACCCTCCGGCAGTGAAAGCTCGGTGAGGTCGGCATTGCCGGCGAGCGCGCCGTCGGCGATATAACGCGTCCCTTCCGCCACCGCGTAGGCGCGCTTGACCTCCGCGCGCACCAGCATATGGCGGTGCGCGAGATAGAGCGTGCCCCCCTGCGTCCATGAACGCGGTATGCCTGAGGCCGCGATGCGCGTTACGCTTTCGGGAATGGTCACCGCCGGAAGCGCGTTGCAGCCGGAAAACGCGTTTTCTCCAATTTCTTCCAAGCAAGTGGGAAGCGCAATTTCCGAAAGTACAGTGCAGCCGGAAAACGCCCCTTCGCCGATGGAGCGCGCGGAATTGGGAAGGATGACCTTTGCCAAGCTTCGGCAGCCGTAGCACAGCCAATCGGAAACCGCTTGTATCGCGTTCGGCAGGACAAGCTCTCGCAGCGCAAAGCAGCCCTGAAACGCCTTTGCGCCGATCGCATTGATCGCGCTGGGGAAATCCACGCATTCCAGCGATTCACAGCCTTGAAACGCGCTCTCTCCAATGGCGCTGATCGAATCGGGCAGCCGCGCTGAGCGCAGCGCGCGGCAGCCGGAAAACAACGCCGGCGCAACCTCGTCGCAACCGCTGGGCAACGCGGCGCTTCTGAGCGCGACGCATCCGGAAAACGCTCCCACCTCGATTTCGCGCACGGTTTGCGGCAGGTCGATTCGCTCCAAACGCGCGCAGCTAAAAAACGCGCGCGCGCCAATGCTCTCCAAGGCGGCGGGAAGCGCGATTTGCTCTAAGCCTGCGCAGCCGTGAAACGCGTCTGCGGCAATCCAGCGCACCGTTTGGGGCAGGTCGATTCGAATCCATTCCGCTTGATCGCGAAAGGCGTTCCGATCAATTCCCACCAGCGGAAGCCCTTCCCACTCCGCCGGAATTTGGCACGTTCCTACCCCTTCCGCACGCGTAAGCCATGCCCCGCCGTTTCGCGCGGCGAACTCGAGAAATTGCGCGTCCGCTTCCATTTCCACATGGTATCCGGCGCTCCTCAACGCTTCATAGAGCGCGGCGTTTTCCACGTAAAATGTACAATTCAGCGTTTCACCCAGATGATCTACTCCTATGCCCAATGGAATATGCACGCTGCGAAGCAAAGCGTTGTTGGAAAAGGCGTCGATTTGAAACACCGAAACGCGAAGTCCGTCAATTTCCGCCGGAACGCGTGCTTCCGAGTCCCAACGCAGATATTGCGTAAGCCGCGCGCCGCCATTTCCATCGCGCTCATAGCGCCATGCGGCAGTCTCCGCCCAATCTGTGGGAAAACGCAGCGGAACATTCGCCGTCGCTTCGCGCTCCAGCCATGCGAACGCCCCGCTTCCGCGCAGCGAAAAGAAATCGCGCAGCGTTTCGCCATATGCAAAACGACCGCGAACGGCGAGCTCCGGCTCCCGCGCGAGGATATCCGCGGCGGCATCCCAATCCGCTTTCCCCATCGCGAAGCCTTCGGCATCCGCACACGCCGCGCGCAGCCCCAGTGCCTGCAACGCGTTCGTCGTGACAGAGACCGCACGCGCTTCTCCGTGAAACCACACTTGCATTTCGCCAAAGAGGTCCATGCACATTCCTCCCCGTTTACGTAATGCAAGCATACCATACTTACATGAACGGCGCAAGAATTCACCGCAAATCTTTATTTGCATCCACGCGATACGAATGCTATAATCAACTTGATACCATCTACGGGGTTACCATTCACTCAAGGGAGTGTCGGGGGTCGCAACCCCCGACATTCAATCCGCAGCGGCGGCGTGTACGCCGCGAGGACGCGGACCAAGTGTCCGCTTCCTTGCAGGTTTTGCGCCCGGAAACCGCATGGCGGTTTCAGCAAAACCTGAGGGGGTGGTAGTGGCGGGGGACGTGTCCCCCGTCCACTAACTGTGAAGCCGTAGGCGGAACAGTAACTCTACTGAGACAGGGGGGACGAACGCATGGAGCAACAGGAGCGGATGGAACAGCTCGCGCGGCGCGTGCTATCGTTTGCCCGCAATACCATTGTGCTGGAACTCCGGTTTTTGGATATGGCGCTGTACCGCCTGCCAAACATTCCCTCGCAGCTCTCCCTTGCCACGGATGGACGCGCGCTCTACTACCAGTCGCGCCATATCATCGACCGCTATCGCCAAGAAACCGCCAGCGTTCCGCGCGATATGCTGCATACATTGCTGCATTGCGTGTTTCGCCATCCTTTCATACGCGAGCGCGTGGATCCCGCGCGATGGAATTTGGCGTGCGACATTGCGGTAGAATATATAATCGATTCCATGGGCATTGAAGCGTTCAGTGTGAACCGCTGCGAGGCTCAGCGCAGGGTATTCGCGCAGCTGACCGCATCGCTTCCCATTTTGAGCGCGGATAAGCTCTACCGCCATTTCGAGGCAAACCCTCCGCAGGAGAGCTGGTTTGCGCTGTTCCATTCGGACGATCACCAGCTTTGGCACGTGCGCGCGCACGAACCGAATGATTCCGACCCATCGGGAGACGACCATGACGATGGTGCAAATTCGGAGGATGGTCAAGCCGCTCAAACGCCCTACGAGGATACCGCGGAGGACGGCGAGCGCGGCGCAATGCCCGAGGAATCCGACGCGCAGGAGGGAGAGCAGGCGGAACGCGAAGAACCCGCGGATACAAGCGCAACCGCCGCCGCTGTGGAGGAGGATACGCCTTCGCGCGCCATGAATATGCGGCGCGGAGACGAGGAAGACGCCGAGGGAAAAACCGTGCGGATGCGCAGCGAGGCGGGCGGCGAATCCGGCAATCCCACCCGCACCAAGCAGGAGGAAGGCAGAGCGCAAAACCAAAACGTAGGACCCGGGATGGACTCCGAAGGGTTGGACGGTATGCCCGCGGGCTCGCAAAGCCGAAACGACCGCGCGCAGTCCGGCTACGATTCAAGCTCCGCCAACGGCTCCAGCGGCGATGCCGGCGGCGCAGCCAGCCAGAGCGACGCCTCCACCTCCGGCGGCAGCGGCTCAGGGCTGAACGACGCGGAGTTCGTCTATGACGATTCGAACGTGCTCAACGAAAAGCCCCCTACGAGCTTAGATATTCCACAGGAGGATACGCAGGCGCTGGAACGTGAATGGCGCGATATTGGCGAACGCATCCAAATGGATTTGGAGACCACCGCCACGCGCATGGGTTCGCTCGCCGGAAATATGCTCCGAGAGCTGCAAATTGCCAATCGCGAGCGGATTGACTACTCTGAATTTCTGCGCAGGTTCATGGTGCTAGGCGAAGTCGCGCGCCTGAATCCGGACGAATTTGACCCCATCTATTACACCTATGGGCTCGGGCTCTACGGCAACCTGCCGCTCATCGAGCCGCAGGAAACGCGTGAAACCCACCGCATTCGCGATTTCGTAATCGCAATTGATACCTCCGGTTCGACCTCCGGCGGTCTCGTCGCCCGCTTTCTGGAGGTTACGCAGAGCATACTGCAAGGCGAGGAGAATTTCTTTGCGCGAATCAACCTACACATTGTGCAGTGCGACGCGCAAATTCAGGAAATTGTGAAAATTACCTCGCAGGAGGATTTGCGGGAATACATTCGCGGCTATCAGGTAAAGGGCATGGGCGGCACGGATTTCAGACCCGTATTCGAATATATTGACGAACAGCTTCACAGGAAGACCTTCGATCACCTGAAGGGGCTGATCTATCTAACGGACGGTTACGGCACCTTCCCCGCGAAAATGCCCAATTACGACGCGGCGTTCGTGTTCCTGCGCGAGGATCCCGTGCCGCCGCAGGTACCGCCGTGGGTCATTCGCATACAATTGAACGAAGAGGATATTGAGAATATCGCCCCGCAGGGAGGAAACCAATGAATATACAACAGGCGAAGGAGCAAATACAGTACGCGGTGCAGGCGTACCTTGAAACGGACGAGTTTGGCGGACCGCGCATACCCGTAGAGCGGCAGCGCCCCATATTTCTGCTCGGCGCGCCGGGCATTGGCAAGACCGCGATTATGGAACAGATCGCGCAGGAGATGGGCGTAGGGCTGGTTTCCTACTCTATGACCCACCACACCCGCCAAAGCGCGCTGGGGCTCCCGTTCATAGTAAAGAAAAACTACATGGGCGAAGACTACAGCGTTTCGGAATATACCATGTCGGAAATACTCTCTTCGGTATACGACTGCATGGAACAAAGCGGACTTCGGCAGGGCATATTGTTTCTGGATGAGATTAATTGCGTTTCCGAAACGCTCGCCCCCTCCATGCTGCAATTTTTGCAGTACAAGACCTTTGGGCGACATCGCGTACCGGAGGGCTGGGTGGTGGTGACGGCGGGCAATCCGCCGGAATACAACCATTCCGTGCGCGAATTCGATATTGTCACGTGGGATCGCTTAAAGCGCATGGATGTGGAGCCGGATTACGACGCGTGGCGGCGCTATGCGGTATCGCGCAACGTTCATCCCGCGATATTGAGCTATTTGGAAATACGCAAGGCGGATTTCTACTGTGTGGAAAGCACGGTGGACGGCAGGCGCTTCGCCACGCCGCGCGGCTGGGTGGATTTGAGCGATACCATTCAGCTATACGAGGAAAAGGGCTATCCCATAAACGAGATACTGATTGTACAGTACCTGCAGCACGAGCGCATTGCCAAGAGCTTTGCCATGTTTTACGATCTGTTCCGCAAATACCGCCAAACCTATCGCGTGGAAGAAATTCTGGCTGGAAACGCAAACGCGGAAACGATGGCGCAGGCGCAGCGCGCGCCGTTTGACGAACGGCTTTCGCTCATCAGCCTATTGCTGGAAACGCTGCAGGGCGATATTGCCAAGCTCGACCAGCGCGAGGAGGCGATAACGCAGGTTTCCGCGCTGCTGAAAAATAAAAAAGAAGCTTTCGCAAATGGAAGCGCGCAAGAGGATGCCGAAGCGCTCAAGGATATTTCGCAGCAGCTTCAAGAGGATACCCGCAGGAAAAAGAAAGCGGGAGCGCTCGCCGTACGTCAGGAGCGCGCCATTCGAACCGCCTTGCAATTGCTGGAGGAGATGCGCCTGTCGATTTCCGAGCATCCGGATATGCCCCCCGCAAGTCAAATGGAAGCGGTATTCAGTTCGGAGGCGGACGCGGTCGCTCAAGACGCGGAGGATATTCGCACCCGCATGGAGCATATGCTCAATTTCTGCGAACGCGCCTTTGGCGAGGGACAGGAAATGCTGATACTCGTTACGGAGCTCAGCGTGCACGCACTCAGCGCGCAGTTCATCGCCCGCTACGGATGCGACGCGTACTACCGCCACAACCAGTCGCTACTGCTCTACGACCGCAGGAACGACCTGCTCAACGATATTGCCGCGCTGAATTTGGATGATCGCGCGGATTAGATTACTGTTCAGCCTACGGCTTCACAGTAGGTGGACGGGGGACACGTCCCCCGCCACGAGGTGCGGCGCTCGAATTTTCAATTCAGCGGTGTCCCGCTCGATTCTTTGAATCGACCGGGGCAGTCGGCAAAGCCGACCGCAAAACCCTTGGTTTTGCGCCTTCGCTCGCGGTTTTGACTGAAAGTCAAAACTTGAAAACCCTTTCGGGTTTTCAACCTTGCCACC
>JAFUAR010000162.1 GCA_017460585.1 Clostridia bacterium | reverse complement strand
GGCGCGTGGCTCTACGGCGTGCGCCCCAACGAATGCCCGAGCCCCGATCTATGCCGCCTGCCCGTGCAGTTCAAGGCGCGCATCGCCCAGATTCACGATGTACCCGCCGGCAACATGATCGGCTACGACGACGACCACTTTCTTGCGCGCGACAGCAGAATCGCTACGCTGACCTGCGGCTATTTGGACGGCGTGGCGCGTCTCAACAACGCGGGCGAAGTGTTGATTCGCGGTCGGCGCGCGCCGGTGAAGGGATTGGTCTGTATGGATCAGATGATGGTAGATGTGACGGACATTCCCGACGCCGCCGCGGGCGACGTGGTGACGCTGCTGGGCGGCGACATTGGCGTAAACGAATACGCCGCTTGGGGCAGACTGAACCGCAACGAGGCGCTGGGGCGCATCGGTCGGCGGGTGACCCGCGTATACCGCCTAAATGGCGCACAGTGGTTTGAAAATGATATTACAGTAAATGAGGCGCAGAATCCATGAACATACGGGAACTGTATACTCGGGCGCAGGAAATTGCGCCATGGATCACCGAACGGCGGCGCGCGCTGCACCGCATTCCCGAGGAAGGTTTCGCGGAATTTGAAACGCAAAAGACCCTTATGGGCGTACTGGACGAGCTTGGCATTGCTTATACCTCCGAACGCACGTGGATTGTAGCCGATATTCGCGGGGCGCAGCCCGGTCCTACGGTCGCTCTGCGCGCGGATATGGACGCGCTGCCCATTCGCGAGCCGGAAGGCTGCCCCTTCCGCTCCACGCACGAAGGATGGATGCACGCCTGCGGGCACGATATGCACATGGCGATTCAGCTGGGCGCGGCAAAGCTGCTGAACGAGCTGCGCGACGCGCTGCACGGCAATGTGCGGCTGCTGTTTCAGCCTGCGGAGGAAACCGTGGGCGGCGCGGAGCCGATGGTAGCGGCGGGCGTGCTCAACGGCGTGGACGCGGTATACGGCTTGCACGTACAGCCGTATATGCTGGTTGGACAGATCGACTCCCGTCCCGGCTGCTTAAACGCCTCTACGGATGAGATCGACATTGAAGTGCGCGGCAAGTCCGGACACGCCGCCCGACCGGAGCAGGGCGTAGACGCGCTGATCTGCGCGGCGCAGATGCTGACCGTGCTGCAAACGGTGATTTCGCGCAACACCTCTCCCCTCAAGCCCGCCGTGCTCTCCTTTGGCGTAATCGAGGGCGGAGAGGCGCGCAACGTCATTTGCGACAAGGTGACCATTCGCGGCACGCTGCGCACCGTGGACCCCGAACTGCGAGAAGCGCTCAAGCGGCGCGTGCGCGAGGTATGCGGCGGAATTGCTGAGGCGTGCGGCGCGACGGTACAGGTCAACTACCACTCCGGCTACAGCGCGCTCATTAACACGCCGAAAGAAGTGGAGCGCGTGATGCGATTGGGCAAATCACTGCTGGGAGAAGACGCCTGCAGCATTCGCCCCGAACCGAGCATGGGCGGCGAAGATTTTTCCTATTTCGTGGAGAAGGTTCCGGGCGTGTTCTGGCACCTTGGGTGTTCCGAAACGCTCCCCGCCCCCTCGCTGCACAGCAAGGAGCTTGTGCCGGACGAGCGCTGCCTGCCTATTGGCGCGGCGATGGAATGCGCGCTGGTACTGGACCGAATGGGAATACTGGAAGCGCAATAAATAGACAGATCATGGCGCCAGTTGCGACCGGTCGCGTAAGCAACTGATTCCGCAAGGTTTGCGAAAGCAGAAAATAAGGAACTCGTCGTTTTCGGCGAGTTCCTTGTGGTTATGGGTTTTGTGAGCGGTCTAAATGGAGCCGGACGCGACCGGCTCCATTTTTTGATTATGAGTTCTATTTTTCCCTGCCCGAGAGTCGAAAGCCGAAGCTCATTGCCAGAATGACCAGCCCGCGACTAAAGGGCAGCCATGCGCTCGCAGGAATATTCGAGCGTTGGAAAGTTTTGTAGCTATTGAACAGGAGATCCGCCCAATTGGGTTGGCTCCACCACATGATTCCAGTATAGTGCAGACTGCGATCTTGTAAAAGCGGAACTGAAAATAACGACAATATCAGCGTCAGCACCAAACTGGCAATGCCCAGCGCCAAACAGTAGCCTCCAAACCTGCGACCATGTGTGCCCGTGGCGGAATAGAGCAACACCAGCAGCGTCGCCATGGCATACAGCGCCCAACCGAGCGCAAGAACACCGCTCAAGCGAACGCGCACCATGGCCAATACAGCCGCCGCGCCGCACGCGCAACCCGCCAGTGCAAAGGGCACCGCCAGCGCCTTTATCCCTTTGGAGCGCAGCCAAAGCGCCGCCAACGGCATGAGCCCTAAAAAGACCATGCACAGTAAGCCGTAGCTCGATGGTTGCTGCGGGCACAGCCACGTACCCACCATATAGTACGGAAGAACTACATAATACCAAGCGAACAGACTATCAAAAAGCGTAAGAACCGCAAAAGTCGCGGCAAATATACCAAAACCCACACCCGCGCGCCCACTTTGGGTGCCAGACGCGCTTGCTGGGGAGGAATTCTTACTTACGCCTGAAACGGATTGCGTATAGTCTCTCGCAGGCGTTTCCGTTTGGAACTCGTGCCTTGGGGCGGAGGCTTCCACCGGAGGCTGCTTTGTCACATCAATTGCAGGCGTCTGCGCCGCCTTGAACAATGGTTCCGCTTGTGGTCGGCGTCCATCTCCACAGATTAGGCATACCGCATCCTGTGCGCTGTTCAAGCCATCGCAATACGGACAGCGCCACTTCCCAGTTGTTTCGCTCATAAGCGCTCGTTTTCTTCCTTTCCAGTTGATGAAGGATTGTGCGTCAGCTCATCTTACTGAGCGTATGCTTGTAATTCAGAATCATATTCAGCACTTCCTGCCGGTGGGCGTCTTCCAAATACAGCCGCATACTTCCTCGAATATATTCGCCGGAACCGAAGTTGAAATCGATGCTTCCATCATCGTGCACGCCCAGCGTGATACGGGTCTTCTCGCCATCCCAAGATATGACGTAGCCCTCCGTATCGCTGCCATAGTCCTCCAGTTCGCCCATATCAAAGCTCGCCTGAAAGCTTTCGCTGGTTCGTTTCCACCAGTAGTAGCCGCCGCGCGTTCCCTCATTGTTCATGAAGAAGGCGCAATCTGCGCCGGTCGCGGAATCGCTCCCATACCAGAACAGCGTCATGGCCGCGCTGATTGCCGAATCGTCCGCCTCCAGACAATTCCAGTGCGCTTGGGATTGCACCGGAGGCAAGGTGGGTACCGCCAGCAGCGCATCCATTGCTTCGCCGGACAACGACGTAGGTACAGGCGCCAGCGTAGCGATTGGCGGATTGATTGCCAAAGGCACCGCCGTAGGCTGAGCGACCTTATTCCCTTTCGCCATTTGCCCGCCCAGCAGGCGCCCGCCGCCGTAGGTTAGAAGCGCAACCAACGCCATTACCAAAAAGCGCGTGACCTTGCCGCCCGACTTGTTTTCGCGATTGCGTGTCTCCCCGCGCTCAGGCGCAGGCGGAACCGCGCCGGCGGAAACGGGTTCGCTTTTCACCAGCTTTGCGCCGCAATTGGCGCAAAAGACATCGCCCTCTTCCAGCCTTGCACCGCACTTGGGGCAAAAATGGATACCGCTCATGTCGTACCTCCCTAATCTTACAGCTTCACGCCGCAGTGAATGCAGAATACGTCGCCAAGTTCCGTCTTCGCACCGCACTTGGGGCAAAAGCCCGTCTTCACGCCTACGGAGGGTTTCTCCACAGGCGTTGCCGACTGCGCTGGCTTTGGCGTAGTCTCTTTTGCCGAGAGCTTTTGATACTTGCGCTCCGCCAGCCGTTTCGCCAGCTGCCTGAGACCAAAGCCGAGCGCACCGAAGGCAGCTGCCGCGAGCAGACTCGTGCCGAGCGAGAGCTCTTGGCGAAGATCCTGCCAGTTTAGAAGAAAACCCACAGAGAAGAGGACCGCCAGCAAAATGAACATGGACGCGATGAAGCTAACGCAAGTCGCCAGCGGAGCTTTTTTATAGGATGTATAGAAAAACGGAAGCATGGCGTTCGTTTCCTCCCGATATTCACCAATTACCGATTATCTCAGCTTCGTGCCGCAATTGACGCAGAACGTGTCGTCCGCCTCCACCCTTGTGCCGCACTTGGGGCAGAATTTGCCGGAGGGCGCGCTTGCGGGGGTATCGATCGGTGCGGAATACGACGCCGCTTCAAAACCCGCGTTCGAAACGGCGGAGGCATTGCCAAACAAATGCGCGCGCTTATTGTAGTAAGTGCGGTTGGCAATAATCATGACCACGCTGCTTACAATAGAAGACGTTGTTTGCGAACTGATGATATCGGAAATGGGCAGCTTCGCCACACTGGCGACGGCAAACGAATAGCCGAGATATGAAACAATCTCAAGCACATAAACCATGGTTAGCTTATTTGGCGCGCCTTCCTTAAAATGGGCGAGCTGAAAACGCGTATAGATCATGAACACAGCGAGGGCGAGCAGCAGAATACCGAAGGTCATATCCACGCCCTTCAAGCCTGGATAATAGAGGTAAACTGCCTCCGCGTCATTTCCGTATTCAGAACCCGTCAACAGCTGACCTCCATTGACTGCCAGCAATATTGCGCCAGCCCAAAGGCTGAAATAGATTAGAAATTTGTGCCATTTCATCGGCAGATCGGTAGCCATATTGCTATTATTCATGAAGTAAACCTCCTTTACAGGTCTCCGCCATCGGTAAACCAATCATTAAACTGTCCGTTGGAACGGCTCTGGGTTGTCTTGGGCATATGAATGATGAGTTTGGGCGGCTCCTCGTGCGTTGGCGCAGTTTCGGCTGCCGCTGCGGCGGGCGTTTCAGCGAGCGCCGCTTTGCTCGATTCGAGCGGCGGCGGATTCGGCGTTGAGCGTTTTTCCTCCGGCTTTGGTTCCGGCGTTTTCGCCACTGGCACGCCGCACTTCGCACAGAACTTTGCGTTCAATCGTATTTCAGCGCCGCATTTTCTACAGAACATGATGAATTTCCCCCTAAATGCTGTTGCAAATTGCGTCGATAATCTCCTTATATGTATATTCCTGCAAACCCTTACCCGCCGTAGAGGGGTAGTGGATGACATTGTTCCAAGTAGAGGTAATTTGCTGCCAATAAGGGGCGTTGGGTGCGAACAGTACCAGCCGCTTCGCCGCATTTTTGATGTAGGGCTCCATCTGGCTGTCGCCCCACCACCGAGTCAGCTCGTTGAAATCTGCAGGCATACCGTTCGGATACTTCGTCGAGCTCCTGCCAAACCCAATTTCATGGGTGGAGGCATCGGTCCAGACCACGATGATATTCCTGCGCTTGGTTCCCTCCTTCGTCCAGTCGGAGCGAATGGCATACGCCAGCGCTTCCAGACCATCTTCCGGCTCGTCTCCGCCGCCCATGGCTTCTATGCTGTGAATGCAGGCTTCAAACTGAGACGACTGCTCCGGCAAATTGAAAAATCGGGTCACCATCATCGGCTCATCATCCGCCTTGTAATCGCGGAAAACAATTACGCGTACCCGCATACTATCCAGCGTTTTCTGCTTGCGCGCCATCTCCTGCGTCACGTCCTTATAGAAGGACAGGGCGTTTTCCTTAACCGTGGAAATAACCGGTCCCATACTGCCCGTAGCATCAATGCAAAAGCACATATCCACGTTGTACGTCATTTTAAGCGCCATACATATATTCCCTCCCCTATGGATTCTATAAATCGCCCGCCGGCATAAAAAACGGTTCCTGCCGGTACTCCGCCGCCTTGGCATTTTCTCCGCGCAGCAAAACCTCCGCTTCGCTTAAGGTCACGCGTTTTTGCGGATCGCCCTGCAGCATTCGCTCGATGAGCTGCCGCCATTCGTTGGGGATTTCCGCACTGACCTCGAGCCGTTCGCCGCCCAGCACCGCTTCAAATGGATAATCGAACTTCGAAGAATCAAAAGCGGGCGCTTTGCCGGTAAGAATCTGGTGGAACACGATACCCAACGCAAATACATCGATCGCGCGGGTCAGCGTGCCCTCCTCCGTTTGCATCATCATGAAGGTCTCCGGCGCCATATATACCAAATCGCAGTGAATCTCCTCATCGGGCTGGGGCGGCTGCCGTTCCCAAAAGCAATTATCGAAATCGATCAGCTTGCCCGTGACCTTGCCCGATGGCAAGCGGCGGAAGAGTATGTTATCCAGCTTGATATCCGCATGCACAATACCGCTCTTGTGCAGCTGCCCCAAGCAGTGCACAAGAGCCTTGCACACCCGCAGCTGATCCTCTGCGGTCATGCACCGCACCTCTTCAATGCCAACGGCTTCTATTTTTTCCATGACCAAATAATAGTGACTGCCGCAGCGGAAGAAATCCTCTATTTGCACGAGGTTGCCATCCGAGCAATCGTTGATCATTTTATAGAGCAGCCGGCTGCGGTTTTCATATTGCTCGCAGATGCGCTTTTTATGTTCGACCATAGTTGGAGTCAGCATATCCTGACACACCGGCCAAATGGGATCGATAAACTCTTTAATAAAATAGCTTCTTCCGTTGCGCTGGGCAAATCCCCACTTGGAAAAGCCGCTGTTGGTGGTTTTCAATTCGCCGTTCAATACGTATCCGTTAATTTCGCTCATGCATAGCCTCTTTCGGAATCCGCCTCGTTCCCATGCAACAACTCTTCGTAGTTCGCTTTATAGGTTTCCCACTGTTCAAAGAGCACATTTTCCGATGCGGTCGGCGGATAATGCGCTTTCATATATTCCAAACGACTGCGAAGGGCGCGTTTCATTTCAATAAAGCCTTTGAACCCATGCAGGTATGCCACCAGCGTGTAATCATCGCCGGATACGCGAGCGATCGCCGCATCGAGCCTGCGCTTCCACTCCGCCATGCTGTTGGAGCAAAGCATGGTTTCCAGCAGCAGCCTTTCAAAATCCATAGGCGAAGGCAAATAACCGAAGCAGCCGTCCGTAGCGGCGATGAGCACCGCAGGCGCGGGGATTTTCAAATCCCTTTCGTGAAGGATAAAGGGCTGGGACGCGCTGGCGACATTGGTCATTGGCGCATCCTCCCGAAGATTGCGCATGGCATCCCGAACGGCGGTATCATCCAGCGTTGCTTGGCGAAGACCATCGCCGTTGAGCACATAGCATCTGGAATCACCGCACCAATGGAAGCGAACGAGTTCGCCGTTCATTTCCTTGTGAAATAATGCGATTGTAGTCGGGAATTCCTTGCTCAAGCTGCCAAGCAGCATATTCTTTGTCGCTTCACTGGCTTTACAGGCTTGCAGCGCGCCATCCACATATGTTTTCAGAGCGGTCTTCTCGCCCTGTTCATTCAGCGGGGCATTCAGAAACCAGTCCTCCGCCGCGAGGGCGACGGCTCTGGAAGCCACCCAAGCGCCCGTATGCCCGCCAAAGGAAGCATATTCCTTGCCGCCGCTTCCACCGCAGCCATCCAATACTCCGAGGAATACGCCGTTTTCCGCACACACCGCCAAGGGGAAATCCTCGCCTCGACCTTCTACCTGCGCTTGGCAGAGCACCAACATATTCTCGTTTCCGATGGGAAGCGGAAGCTCCCGCAGGAGGGAATACAGCTCTCCTTCCGCCGTTTCGAATTGACGCGCGCATGACTCGCCATTGTTCGGTTCTTCATTGCACTGTCGGGAAGAAATTGTCTTCGACAGTTTATTCAGAACCCTATCGATCTCCAGTCGAAACATTCGATTCATCCATCCTCATTCCAACAGTTTGCCATGGCGGGAGAATCCGTGCGGTGCATAAAGTAGACTTTGTGTGCCGTGCCCATTTGCGCTCAGAATGCTGCAAATAGGGCGCGGAATCCTTCTCAAAAGCTTCTCTTTTCAATTAATTGGATTTTATCATATTTGGCACACAAAGTCTACATTTTTGACCACAAAATGCTTTAGTTTTTATCTTTTCTCCCTCGACCATCGCAAAAAGGTGGTATGGGCGATTCCCAGCCGTTTTCCCGCCATCCGCGAAGAAATTTCTCCCTTTCGCCACAGCGCCAAACAGCGTTCATAGTCGACCCCGCGCGGTTTGGGCGGCGCTCCAAAGCGGACTCCGTTTTGCTTTGCCGCCGCTATGCCCTCCATTTGCCGCTGGTGAATGCATTCGCGCTCCGTTTGCGCGACATAGGAAAGCAGCTGCAATACGATATCCGCAATCAGCGTACCCGTAAGATCTCTACCGTGACGGGTATCCAAAATGGGCATATCCAGCACCACGATCGCCGCCTGCTTTTCTTTGGTAATGACGCGCCACTGCTCCAGAATTTCGTTATAGTTTCTCCCTAGCCGATCGATGCTCTTTACAACTACGATATCTCCCTCTTGAAGATTATCGAGCAGCCGCCGGTACTGTGGGCGGTTAAAATCCTTCCCCGACTGCCGATCCAAATAGATATGATTCATCGGTACCCCAAATTCCTCCATTGCGATCAATTGGCGCGCCTCGTTTTGTTCGCGCGTGGAAACGCGCACATAGCCATAGGTGTTCATACGATACCTCCCCCCTTAGTGCGTAAAATGCAAAAAGGAGCCCACTCCTTCAAAAAAGCAGTGGACTCTGAACGATTGAAATGAGCGCGGCGCAAACGCGAAATTATGGCACGCTGATTTGGATATTTCCGGTATCGGTAGAAATTTCACACCGACCGCCGACCGTTGTTTTCGGCACGTCGATTCTTCCGGTATCCGTTTGCGGCAGAAAAATCTTATCCGTAAGGAGCGTACCCGTCACATCGCCGGTATCGGTTTCGATAAAGATATTCTCCGCGTCGCAGCCGTCCAAGCGAACGTTGCCCGTAGCTCTGCGGATATGGTATTCCTCCGAGGCGATCACATTGGTCAGGTAGAGGCTGCCCGTACTACCGGTAGAATGCAAGTTGGCGCAGCGGGTATTGGCGATATCGATTCTACCCGTATCGGTTTTGGCATCCAAGCTGCCTTGGCAGGCGACGCCGTCAACGCGGATCGCTCCCGTGGCGGTGGAAAGCGCAATATCGCCCGCAGACAGGTCGGAAAGATCGATTCCACCCGTATCGGTATGCAGGTCAACTTCACCCTGCGCGGAGGCGGTCAATTCTATGTTCCCGGTGTCCAGCTTGACAGCAATGCTTTCAAAGGTAAACGGTGCCGGAATGGTTACGCTTCCGGTATCCGCATCGACCCAAAGCGCGCCGTACACGAGATTGGGAAGGTACAGCGTTAGCTTCGGGCTTTCGGTGATGATGCCGATGCGCCACTTGCCCAAATCCTCCTTGTCGATGGTGAGCGTGTCCCCCTCCACACGAACGCGATGCAGTTCCTTTTCATCTTCATAGCAAACGACCTTACACGCTCCGTCTTCCGAGGGAAGGAAGGAAATATCTTCCATATCGGCTCGGATGGATATATTTTGAAAATCCTCTTGAATTGCATAGTCGTTCAGGACATAGTTTACGGTATTTAGGGCATGAATATTGAATCCGAGCGCCGCAAAGGATATTCCGCACACCAGAATGCCCACCGTCAAAAGAACACTTGCCGCAACGATCAGCTTCCTATGCGTACGCATAATCCGATTCCTCCCTTTTTACGAAGCATGATTTCATCCATCGCACAAATCTCTTGGTGACATTCACAACGCCCTTCGTTGCCCGAACGCTGGCTAAGCCCATGAATATAAACAGTCCTGCGCAGGCGATGCCCGCGCCGAGCATGAAAAACGCACCCGCTGGTTTGCCCAGATGGACGTACTGCACCGCGCATGGAATGGAATAGACGGTTCCCGCCGCGAAGGACAGATTGAGCGCGTATATGCAGGCGACGGCGGACCAAACGACCGCATAGACGGAGAGCAAAACGGCAAACCCCGCCGCTACTAGGGGCACCCACACGGGCGAGCCCAGTACCAGAAGCGCTATTTCCCACGCCCTGAGCTTTCCAGTGGACTTTACTCTACTCGCAACTATTTTAGACAGGGGCAATTCCGCCATGATTTGCTCCGCGACCTTGTCCACGGACCCGACCGCGGCGATCGCCTCTTGCTCGGTCATACCCTCCTCGATGCGGTCGTCGATCATTTCCTCGTAGAATGCGAT
>JAFUAR010000161.1 GCA_017460585.1 Clostridia bacterium | reverse complement strand
TTCCCGATCGATGTGGAAATGCGGGAGAGCGGACTTTGGCTGGAAAACGGTGGTATTGAATCGCTCGAGGATATTAAGGCGCTGCCCAATTTGACCGAGCTGTGCCTGTATCGCCAGCAAATTTCCGATATTTCCGCCCTTGAGAATACCACCATCGCTCAAATCGGTTTAGGGCTCAATCCGCTTACGGATCTTTCGCTCATTGCGGGCAACGAGTGCGTCACATCCATTAATATAAGCTGTCTGCAGTTTAGCGATGCGACGCTTCTGGCAACCATGAAGGAAATGACCGATCTATGCCTTGCCGGAACGCCCATCGGCGATCTCACGCCCTTGACGACGCTCCCATTAACACGGCTCAATCTTGCGGATACGCTCTTTACGGATAACGACGCCTTGGCGGGATTTCGGCAGCTTCAAAGTCTAACCTTGAGTCATGCGTATGCGGGGCTGGAGAGGAAGCTCGCCAATGCGCCGCTGCGGGAATTGGAAGTGACCCATGCCGATGGGTTTAGCCTGCGCTGCCTTGAGCGCTTTTCCGAACTGGAGCGCCTGTCCTTCGCCTCGGATGATGGGGAAGTCGTTACCGCAGCGCCGCTCAGCCTTCCCGCCATGCGCGAGCTGGATTTGAAAGGCGTGCGGCTGAAATCGTTGAATTGTTTGTCCGAAATGCACGCTTTGCGTTCGCTGGGCATTTACGAGGCGCAATGTGATTCCTTCGAGGGGCTAGAAGCGCTGGAGCGACTGGAAGTTATTTTTGTCAATGAAGCGCAGCTTGAGGCGTTGGAGCGGGAATATCCCGAGCGATCGTGGCGTCTATCGCTGGCATATATGGGAGGAGCGTAATCGTGAAAAAGACCTTTAATTTAAAACAGCCCTACCGTATTACACAGGGCAGAATGTCTCGCCCTGTGAACGGCGGAGCAGCGGAATTTGAACGGAGGGCGGAACAATGCGCGGCGGGGGAACTCGCTTCCATGCGCTGGATGAGCGAAACCTTTCAGGAGCAAATGTCCGCTCAAACGCGGGAAACGATGTATTGTTTGCTGGCGGGGGAATCGGAATCCGCGCTCGAAACGTGGCGGCGAATCATGAAAGAAAACGAGGAGGAACGCTTTCTCGCCTCGGCGTATGGCTTCTGGGTGTGCCGCGCGGCGGTATTTGGCGATTCTGCATCGCGCAAGCGGATTCACTCCGCTCCGATTCTGCGCGAAATTGCGAAACTGAACGATGAGTTCCAGTCGCCGCTTGCGAAGAAGCGTTACAGCGCATTGGTGCGGGGCGACGAGATGGCGCGCATGGGATTGATCGACTTTAGAGGGCTGCCCACATTGGATTTATCGCCTCTCAATCAGAATCGGCTGTATGTGGGCAATTGTTACTCGGGCTATACCGGTCGCGACGAAACGGGCTTTGGCATGGAGGAGGAATACGACTTTTACTACTTTGATGAAAACTTTCGTTTCCTAATGAAGCTGGAAGGCTTGTCGAATTTGGATATACGCAATAACGAGGAGAGAATCTTCGCCGAATGCGTGCAAAAGCGAAAAGCGCTCGCTGAAAAGCAATATGCCAATGCGAAGAAGAAATGAGCGTGCGAAGCCAAAGAGGGAATGCGTTACCGCAATAAAATATGCCATATCAATCCTGACTGTCGATATATGCCATTTGATATATCGACAGAGATTTTACATAAACAACGGCAAAGTTCACCCCCGCAAATGCCCCATGGGGGGATTTATTTGTTGACTTTAACCCTCGCGTTTGATAAAATGATAATTACTGGAGGGCTGATTTTCTTTCCGTGAGATGAATCAGTCCGCCGCCGTGTTTTTGCCATGCCGTTGGCACGGCGCTTTGCGGCGCAAATACAGTGTTTTCACGGAGCACGAACAGTTATACCAAATCAAGCTTTGGGAGGATAGAACATTGAGCGATATGAATACCAGCACCTTCATCACTCTTGAAGAGATGGAAGCCGCAACCGACGCTTTGCTGGAAACGGCTAAGAAGGTTGGCGCGGACACCTGGCAGCAGCGCGCGAAGAACCAGACCCCGCACTGCAAATTCGGCGAAGAGGGTATCTGCTGCCGCATTTGTACCATGGGTCCCTGCCGCATTACCCCGAAGGCGCCGCGCGGCATCTGCGGCTGCGATCGCGACGGCATCGTTGCCCGTAACTATTTGCGCTTTACCGCCGGCG
Organism: Clostridia bacterium; assembly: GCA_017460585.1. Lineage (GTDB taxonomy): Bacteria > Bacillota > Clostridia > Christensenellales > Aristaeellaceae > Faecivicinus. The sequence continues at coordinate 1,827 of JAFUAR010000161.1, read as the reverse complement.
GTGCGGCCACGCACTCCGACCACGGTCGTAACATCACCCACGTGCTGTACCTCTCCAAGGAGGGCGGCGACTATCAGGTGAAGGATCCCGAGAAGCTGATCCGCATCGCGAAGGAATGGGATGTGGAGACCGAGGGTCGCGATATTTACGATATCGCCCATGAGGTTGCCGAAATCGGTCTGATGGAGTACGGCAAGCCCTTTGGCACGCAGCGCTTCCTGAAGCGTGCGCCTGAAGTGCGCCAGAAGGTCTGGCACGATGCGGGCATCGAGCCCCGCGCCATCGACCGCGAGGTTTCCCAGTCCATGCATATGACCCATATGGGTTGCTCCTCTCTGCCCGAGGCGCTGGTGCGCCAGTCTCTGCGCGCCGGTATGTCCGACGGCTGGGGCGGATCCATGATGGGTACCGAAATGTCCGACGTGCTTTTCGGCACGCCGAAGCCCGTGGATACCAACGCCAATCTGGGCGTTATGGAAAAGGACATGGTCAATATCATCGTCCACGGACACGATCCGTCGCTTTCCGAAATGGTCGTGTTCTACTCTCAGGATCCTGAAATGGTCGCGCTCGCCAAGGAAATGGGCGCGAAGGGCATTAATGTAGCGGGCGTATGCTGCACCGCGAACGAAGTCGCTATGCGTCACGGTATTCCCATGGCGGGCAATTTCCTGCAGCAGGAAAACGTGGTGCTCACCGGCGCTTGCGAAGCCATTGTAGTAGACGTACAGTGCATTTTCCCCGCGCTGGGTCCGCTCTCCAAGTGCTTCCACACCAAGTTTATTACCACTTCTCCCATTGCCCAGATGCCGGATTCCGATTATCTGGAGTTCAACGAGGCGACTGCCGGCGCGAATGCCCGCAAGATCGTTGAAACTGCGGTACGCAATTTCAAGAACCGCAAGCCGGAGCTGGTCAACATTCCTAACCTCAAGACCAACGCTACCGTGGGCTATTCCGTAGAGGCCATTAAGAAATGTCTGGATGGCGTTACCAACAGCCATGTAGACGAAGTGGGCACGACCAAGCCCTTGATCGACTGCATCAAGTCCGGTGTACTGCGCGGCGCGGTCGCTCTGGTTGGCTGCAATAACCCCCGCGTGCGTCACGACTACAGCCACATCGAGCTCATGAAAAAGATGATCGCCAACGATATCATCTGCATCGTATCCGGATGCTCCGCGCAGGCTGCCGCCAAGGCGGGTCTTTTGAGCAAGGAAGCCAAGAACCTGTGCGGCGAAGGACTCAAGCGCGTTTGCGAGCTGGTAGATATTCCTCCGATCCTGCATATGGGTTCCTGCGTGGACATTTCCCGCATGATGATTCTGGCTTCGGATATTGCCAAGGACTGGAACGTGGATATCTGCGATGTGCCCGTCATCGGCTGTGCGCCGGAGTATATGTCTGAAAAGGCGGTCTCCATCGGCAACTACGTCGTCGCGACCGGTATTGACACCTTCTTGGGCATCGACCCCTACACCAAGGGCGGTCCGCAGGTGGTCAAACTGCTGCAGGGCGACATTAAGGATTGGGTCGGCGCGAACTTCACCGTAGAGCTCGATATGGAAAAGATGGGCGATATGATGATCGAACGCATCGAGGAAAAGCGCAAGGCGCTGAACATTTAAGGAAATTCCAACCGAAAGGATTCAGATTACTGCCATGAAGGTTGCCATTACTGGTAAGGGCGGCGTGGGGAAGACCACATTATCCGCCATTCTCGCTCGACTGTACGCCGATGAAGGACGTCCCGTATTGTGCGCGGATGTCGATCCGGACGCGACTCTGGGGCTCGCGCTGGGCTTCTCTGAGGAAGAGGTCAACGCC
>JAFUAR010000160.1 GCA_017460585.1 Clostridia bacterium | reverse complement strand
CTCATCCTATGGGGGTGTCGGGGGTCGCAACCCCCGACTTTCAATCCACATCGGCGGCGTGTACGCCGCGAGGACGCGGACCAAGTGTCCGCTTCCTTGCAGGTTTTGCGTCCGGAAATCGCGCAGCGATTTTAGCAAAACCTGTTAGGGGGTGGTAGTGGCGGGGGACGGGGTCCCCCGTCCACTTACTGTGAAGCCGTAGGCTGAACAGTAACGATAACAACGCTTTGTGGCGGCGATTTGGCAAAATTCCCGCTTGACAAACCCATTATCTGCGCTTATAATGCAATAAACCGATGATGGGGAGTAAGTACGCACGGCGCAGACCTTTAGAGAGTTGCGGGCAGGTGAAACGCAATGGCGGGCGGCGAGCGGAATGGACCCTTGAGGGCGGCGCAGAATGCGGCTTTGCCGCGGAGTATGCGCGCCGGAGTTGCGCTCCGTGATCAAAGGCGGGCATATGATGGTATGCGTTGAGGTGGGCGCGCACAGCGCCAAGCCGGGTGGCACCGCAGGATGGATTTATTCACCCTGTCCCAGCAAAGAGTACAGCGGGACAGGGTTTTTCTATGCCCCGCGCAATCCCACGACCTCAGAAAGGATGGAAAACCATGAAGAAACTGCTTTCGATTCTGCTCACTGCGCTGCTGGTACTGGCGCTTGCCGTTCCCGCGATGGCGGATGAAGCCGCGACCTATACGGTCGGCATCTGCAACTATGTGGACGACGCCTCCCTGAACCAGATTGTGGAGAATATCCGCGCTCAGCTGGATGCGCTCTCCGCGCAAACCGGCGTGACCTTTGAAATCAAGTACGACAACTGCAACGCGGACGCGAACGTATTGAACCAGATCGTCGCCAATTTCATCGCCGATCAGGTTGACCTGATGGTGGGCGTGGCGACCCCCGTCGCCATGACCATGCAGGCGTTGACCGAGGGCACGGATATCCCCGTGGTGTTCGCTGCGGTGACCGACCCCGTAAGCGCGGGTCTGGTCGATAGCTTGGAAGCGCCCGGCGCGAACATTACCGGCACCTCCGATTATCTGGATACCACCGCGGTGTTTAATTTGATATTTGCCGCCAATCCCGACGTGGCGAACGTAGGTTTGCTCTACGATGTGGGACAGGATGCCTCTGCGACGCCGATCGCCGAAGCGAAAACGCTGCTCGAGGAGAAGGGCATATCCTATAAGGAATACACCGGAACCACTGTGGACGAGGTCATCCTCGCGGCGCAGGCGTTGGTTGCCGATGGCGTAGACGCGGTATTTACCCCGCAGGATAACACCGTAATGACCGCTGAGCTCTCCATTTATGAAATGCTGGCGGAAGCGGGCATTCCCCACTACACCGGCGCGGATTCCTTTGCCCTGAACGGCGCGTTCTTGGGCTACGGCGTAGACTACGCGAATCTGGGCGTGGAGACCGCGAATATGATCTGCGAAATTCTGGTCAACGGCGCGAGCCCTGCCGAAACCGCCGTGCGTACCTTTGATAATGGTACTGCTACTGTAAACAGCGAAACCTGTGAAGCCATCGGCTTGAATTTCGACGAAATCGCCGCGGCGTTCGCGCCCTACTGCACGCAGGTGCAGAGCATCGTAACCGCCGAGAGCTTTGGCGATTTGGAAGGCTGATTGAACTCGATCTATTTTCTTCACAGCGGCGGCGACTTTGCCGCCGCTGTGAAGATGTTTTATGCATGATGGATGGAATCCATTGAATAGCGTTGCCCGAGCAATTCATTTTCAGGAGTGTATTTATGTCCTTTCCCATTATGTTGTCGTTGGGACAGACCGCGCTGGAGCTGGGGTTAATCAGCTCGCTCACGGTGCTGGCGCTGTTCCTGAGTTATACCATGCTGAACGTCTGCGATCTTTCTACCGACGGCTGCTTTACCCTTGGCGCGGCGGTGGGCGGCATGGTGGCGCTGGGCGGGCATCCGCTTTTGTCCTTGCCGGCGGCAATGCTGGCGGGGTCCGCTTCGGGTCTGCTCACGGCGGTGCTGCAAACGCGTATGGGCGTCGAAAGTCTGTTGGCGGGCATTATTGTGAATACGGGGCTGTATTCGCTCAATATCGCCATTATGGGCAACTCCTCGCTGGTCAATTTGAACAAGACGGAAACCGTGTTCAGTATGATGAAGACCGCGTTGCAGAATACGCCCTTCCGCGAACAGTACCGCCTCGCGGTTGCGCTCATCGCGGTTGTACTGGTGGTGGTATTCCTTTCGCTGTTCCTGCGCACGCGTTTGGGACTGGCGATTCGGGCCACCGGCAACAATCCGGACATGGTGTGCTCCAGTTCGATCAATCCTATATTCACTACCACAGTAGGGCTCTGCATTTCCAACGCGTTTACCGCGCTCTCCGGCTGTCTGCTGGCGCAGCAGCAAAAGAGCGTGAACGTGACCATCGGTTCCGGCATGGTTACGGTAGCGTTGGCCTCTTTGCTGATCGGCAATGTGTTCTTCGGTCGCCGCGGCATACCGCTTCGCGCGATCGGCGCGGTGGTCGGCGCGTTCATATTCCGCTTGGTCTATACCATCGCCCTGCGGTTTGATATGCCCGCCTCCATGCTCAAGGCGGTGTCGTCCATTATCGTCATCATCGCCATATCGGGACCCTACCTGCGCAGCCAAATTCCCACTGTGCGGCGCCGGTGGCAGGCGGCGCGTCGAAAGGAGGTTTAGGCAATGCTTCGACTCGAGCACGTTTCCAAAACCTTCAACGCCGGTACGGAGGATGCAAAGCGCGCGCTGGATGATTTGAGCCTGCACGTGCAAAAGGGCGATTTTATCAGCATTATCGGCGCGAACGGCGCCGGCAAAAGCACGCTGTTCAACGCCATATGCGGTTCGTTTTATACCGATTCCGGCACCATACTGCTGGATGGGCAGAATATCACCATGCTGCCGGAATATCGCCGCGCCCGGCAAATCGGTCGACTGTTTCAGGACCCCATGCGCGGCAGCGCGCCGGGCATGACCATAGAGGAAAATCTGGCGCTTGCGGCGGGACACGGCGGCTGGCTCTCCGCCATATCGCGCGCGGATCGCGATCGTTTCCGCGAACAGCTCTCGCTTTTGGGTATGGGGCTGGAAAACCGCATGAAACAGCCGGTCGGGCTGCTTTCCGGCGGCCAGCGTCAGGCGCTCACGCTCATGATGGCGACGCTGGATGTTCCCAAGCTTCTGCTGCTGGATGAGCACACCGCGGCGCTCGACCCCGCTACGGCGGAGAAGGTGCTGGAGCTCACCGATCGCATCGTATTGGAAAATCACCTGACCTGTTTGATGATTACGCATAATATGCAGTCCGCGCTGGATCAGGGCAATCGCACTATCATGATGGATCAAGGCAGAATCATTTACGATGTGTCCGGCGAGGCGCGCGATCGGTTGACTGTGCCCGATTTGCTCGAACGGTTCCACGAAGCTTCGGGCAAGGCGCTGGATAACGACCGGATGCTGCTGACGTAAGTGAATCGGGTAAACGTAAATGAACATATATGACGATGGCGATTTTTTCGCCGCCTATTCGTCTATGGCGCGCAGTCAAGACGGACTGGAAGCGGCGGGGGAATGGCATCAGCTGCGTCCGCTCTTTCCCGATCTGCGAAAAAAGCGTATGCTGGATCTGGGCTGTGGCTACGGCTGGCACAGCGAATACGCCGCGCAAATTGGCGCGGCGTATGTGCTTGGAATCGACGCGAGCGCAAGAATGCTGGAAGAGGCGCGGTTCAACCATGCGCACGGGCAAATTGAATACCGGCATTGCCGAATAGAGGAATATGAATTTCCGCCGGAAACATTCGATTTCGTGTTTTCCAACCTCGCGCTGCATTACGTAGAAAGCTTGGAATGGGTTTATCGCGGTATATATCGCACGCTGCACCAAGGCGGAGTATTCCTTTTCAATATAGAGCACCCTGCTTTCACCGCGGGCGTGCGTCAGGAATGGGTTTATAACGAGGCGGGAGAGGCGTTGTATTGGCCAATTGACGACTACTTCATAGCGGGAGAGCGAGAAACGGTTTTTTTAGGAAAATCGGTAAAAAAACATTACCATTCACCCCATGGGGGTGTCGGGGGTCGCAACCCCTGACATTCAATCCGCAGCGGCGGCGTGTACGCCGCGAGGACGCGGACCAAGTGTCCGCTTCCTTGCAGGTTTTGCGCCCGAAAACCGCGCAGCGGTTTTAGCAAAACCTGAGGG
>JAFUAR010000159.1 GCA_017460585.1 Clostridia bacterium | reverse complement strand
TGCAAACCTGAGCCACAGCTCAGGGGAGGATTTTATGATCAACGGCATGATGGAGCAAATGGGAACGGCTTTTTGCTACCCAGTGCCCGAACGCCCGCTTTCAAATGGGGATATTGCGCAGCTCAAGGCGATTCCGGATATTCGCTCCGTTTCGGTCAAACGCGAGGAGTATGTAACGGTGGCGCTGAACGATGTGGGCGTGTACCTACAGGAGGTAGGGGGAGATGTCGATTTAGATGAGATTCGCACAATATTGGGGTATCCGACCGGATTTTTGAAGCATGAAAACGGTTATGTGGAGGAGTATGAGGAGGATTACTACCTGAATGAGATTGCGGTGCAGAAGGCGCTGCAAACCGAAGAAAAGGTAGTAGGGCTTCCACTGTACATTATGGATATTCCACAAGAAGCGTGGAAGCCGTATCTCTCGGACGGCGCGATACGCATGGACAAAATCGACAGGGGAGAAGAGCTGTTGATATATGCGCCGGATTTCTACACCAAACGCCATTCGGACGGAAGTATATCTTTTTCTACCACGCATGATCGGGGCAGTACGCTGACTCATCCCAACGATACGTTCTACGCGGGTCAGACGCTCGAGCTTGCGCAGTTTTTGCGCGATATGTCCGAATACTTTCCCAATCAAAACGCGCTATGGACGAGATATTGGCCGCAAACAATGGAGGAATGGCAGGAATTGTATGATGGCGCGGAGTGCCGCAGGGCTTCGGCAAAGATCGGCGGCGTGCTGGGCTCGTTCTTTTATGAATTCTGGACGCCCTGCCTAATTACCACCGAGAAGGGCGCGCAGGCGCTGGGACTGAATATGGACAATGTTTCAGGAATCTCCATTGCCGTGAAGCAGCCGATTTCACTGGAACGGGAGGAAGTGCTGGAAGCGCGCATTAAGAGCGTTGCGGCGCGCGCCGGATTGACTACGTTCAATCGAATGAAGAGCCGCAGGGAAAGCGCGCGCAACGCATGGGTTGCCATAATGACCTTTGTATCCGTTGGAGTGGTATTTCTCGCCGCCGCGGTGGGACTCATTTCCGGAAGTCTGCGCAGAAGCGTGCTTGCGGACACGCGCGCCATCGGCACGCTGCGCGCCGTGGGCGCGAATGAACGAATACTGCGGGGCTGCTATAGAGGAAGGATATTCGCCAGCCTTTTGCTGGGCGTAGCGGTGAACGGCGCGTTGATTTTGTGCATGGTATTGACCGATGTATTTGATTCCACGTTGATTCCATGGCTGTTTCTGATCGGCGTTTCGCTGTTTGCGCTCATGATATCCGCGCTCGCCTGCGAGCTGTCGCTGCGCAGGAGTATACGCTCAATCGCGCAAAGGAGCATTATTGAAAACATTCGGGAGCTGTAGCGATGAAACGATTCTGGCTATTGATTATGGTCGGTCTGCTCTGCGCGACGTGGCGCGTAGGAGCGGATGAGGCGATTACGGTAGATCGAGGCGCGGTGATCTACGGCATGGAACGCAGCTGGGCGCAGGGATATGAGCCTGCCAATGGAAACGGTGTATATACGCTGTGTCTGCCGGTGCGCTCCAATCGCACGCAGGGCAGCGTACAAGCGACGCTGGTGATGGACGACCCCGCCGTAACGCCGTTTCGAGAACAGGAAATGTCGGCGCGCTTTTCCAGAAATTCGGAGGGCATATACCCCGTGCGGCTTCGTTTGCGCCTTTTGAGCGAATGTGAAAGCGGAGATTATCCGGCGTCCGTATACATTGACGGGAAGGACGAGGCGGGAAACGCGCTATCCATGCGCTATCCGCTACTGGTGCATATTCGCACGGAGCTGCGGGCGACGCTGGAACCCGCGCCTATGGTGAGCAAGGTATACGCGGCGCTGCGGGCGGGCGAGACGAGTGCATTGACCGCGCGGCTGACCAACCCGTATTCCAACGCTGAAATGCGAGATGTATTGGTGTGCGTTTACGATGAGAGCGGTGAAATATTGCCCGCAGGCGCGCAATGGATGAAAATAGAGGCGCTCGCGCCCGGAGAGAGCGCGCAGCTCAAAACGGAGCTTACGGCGTTGCCCAAAGCCTCTGTGGTTCCCCACGGGCTTACCTTTCAGGTGGACTATACCGCGCTGGAGGAGCGCAGGAGCTGGACGGAGACCTGCTATATTCCCGTAGAGCAGCAGATTCGCTTGGAAAACGGAGGTGTGCAGATGGCGGAAAGCGTGCTTCAGGGGGATACGCTTAGCATTTCGCTGTCGCTCATGAACATGGGGCGTGGACTCATTCGAAACGCCATGGTTACGGCGGAGATGACCGGCGGGTTCAACGTACAGAGCCTGTTGGCGGGCGATATTCCCTCCGGAGAGAGTAAGCCGTTAAAGTTTTCTATACCCATATCCAAATTCGCCGAACCAAACGTCTATAGCGGCGCGTTGACCATTACCGCGGAGGATGAATGGGGAAACAGCGTGGAAGAAATATTGCCGATTGCCTGTGAAATTCAGGAGCGACCCGCCGAACAAACGGCGGAAACGGAAGCCGGTGAAAGCTCGAAAGGAAGGCTGGATACAATTCACTATGCGCTGATTGGCGTGTGCGGATTATGCATCGCCTTGCTGATTTTGCAAGGCTTGGTTTTGAAGGGCAAGCTCAATCGCTTAGAGGAGGAACGGCTGTAGAGTAAATAGAGGAACAAAAAAGGAGCGCTCCGTTTGGAACGCTCCTTTGTATTATGCATTATGCGAGCACCAGATTGACCAAGCGCCCGGGTACGAATACCAGCTTCTTGAGCGACTTTTCCCCGATGACCTTTTGAACCTCGGGCAGCGCGAGCAGGTAATCGTTCGCGGTTTCGCGGGTGAGGTCGGCGGGTACGTTCAGGCGCGTGCGCACCTTGCCGTTGACCTGCAGTACGATTTCAACGGTATCCTTTACCAGCTTGCTTTCGTCGAATACCGGCCAAACGCCATGCAGCAGTTCGCCTTCGGTCAGGTGATTGACGGCGTTGATCTCCTCGGTAATGTGCGGCGCTACGGGATTGAGCAGCGTAATCAGTATGCGCAGCTCTTCACGCGTGATGCTGCCCTTCGCATAGAAGGCGTTGACCAGCGTCATCATGGCGGCGATGGCGGTATTATACTTCATGCGCTCGTAGTCTTCGGAGACCTTCTTGATGGCGGAGTGCACGTCGTACGCCATATCGTCGGACACGCCGTTTTCGTCGGTCAGCATTTCCTGCAGGCGCCATACGCGATCCAAGAAGCGGCGGCAGCCGCGCGCGCCGTCGGTAGACCACGGAATCGCCTGATCGAACGCGCCCATGAACATTTCATACATACGGAACGCGTCCGCGCCGAGCTCGGCGACGATTTCATCCGGATTGATGACGTTGCCGCGCGATTTGGACATTTTTTCGCCATCGGCGCCCAGAATCATGCCGTGCGAGGTGCGCTTATGATAGGGCTCCGCGGTGGGTACTACGCCGATATCGTACAGAAAGCGGTGCCAGAAACGGCTGTACAGCAGGTGCAGCGTGGTGTGCTCCATGCCGCCGTTGTACCAGTCGATGGGCAGCCAGTACTTCATCTCTTCCGGATCGGCAATGCAGGTATCGTTCGTGGGATCGATATAGCGCAGGAAATACCACGAGGAACCGGCCCACTGGGGCATGGTATCCGTCTCGCGACGCGCGGGACCGCCGCAGTGCGGGCAGGTGGTGTTGATCCACTCGGTCATATGTGCCAGCGGAGATTCACCGTTATCGGTAGGCTCGTAGCTTTCTACTTCGGGCAGCTTGAGCGGCAGCTGGTCGTAGGGAATGGCGACCCAGCCGCATTTTTCGCAATTGACCACCGGAATGGGCTCGCCCCAGTAGCGCTGGCGGGAGAAAACCCAGTCGCGCAGCTTATAGTTGACCTTCTTCTCGCCCAGACCCTTTTCGGTGAGATACTCAATAATCGCCTTTTTTGCCTCGGCGACCTTCATGCCGTTCAGGAAGCCGGAATTGACCATTACGCCATCCTGAATGTTGGTATACGCCGCTTCTTCTACATTTCCGCCCGCGACCACTTCAATGATGGGCAGACCGAATTTTTTGGCAAACGCCCAGTCGCGGTCATCGTGGCTGGGAACGGCCATAATCGCGCCGGTACCGTAGCCCATCAGCACGTAATCCGAAACCCACACCGGAATCTGGGTGCCGGTTACGGGATTGATTGCGGTAATTCCCTGAATGGCGACGCCGGTCTTGTCCTTGTTGAGCTCGGTGCGCTCAAAATCGGATTTGCGCGCCGCCGCCTCGCGATAGGCGACGATCTCATCGAATTGGAGATTTGCGCCTTGCGGTTCTCAATGAGCGGATGCTCGGGAGAGATGACCATGTAGGTCGCGCCGAACAGTGTGTCGGGGCGAGTGGTGTAAACGCGCAGCTTATCGCCGGAGGACAGGGTGAAATCCACTTCCGCGCCCTCGGAGCGACCAATCCAATTGCGCTGCTGTACCTTGACGCGGTCAATGAAATCCACGGTATCCAGACCATCCAGCAGCTTTTGGGCATAGTCGGTGATCTTGAGCATCCACTGGCTCTTGACACGACGCACGACCTCGCCGCCGCAGCGCTCGCATACGCCGTTGACGACCTCTTCGTTCGCCAAGCCCACCTTGCAGCTGGTGCACCAGTTGATGGGCATTTCCATTTTATACGCCAGACCCTTTTCAAAGAGCTTCAGGAAGATCCACTGGGTCCACTTGTAGTAGTTGGGATCGGTCGTGGAAATTTCCCGATCATAGTCAAACGAGAAGCCGAGGCGCTTGAGCTGAGAGCGGAAACGCTTGATATTGTTCTCGGTGACGATGGCGGGATGGATATGGTTTTTAATGGCGTAGTTTTCCGTAGGCAGACCGAACGCGTCGTAGCCGATGGGGAAAAGTACGTTGTATCCCTCCATGCGGCGTTTGCGAGCGATGATATCCATGGCGGTGTTCGAGCGCGGGTGACCTACGTGCAATCCCGCTCCGGAAGGGTAGGGGAACTCGATCAGGGGGTAAAACTTCGGCTTCTCGTGCGACTTCTCCGCCGCGAAGGAGTGGTTTTCCTCCCAATGGCGCTGCCATCTGGTTTCGATTGCCTCCGGATTATATGTGGGAATCTCTCTCATGGGTTTGTCCTCCATTCGATGGGAATACAATGATGATTGCGAGCGCTTCCAAAAAAGAACTTCCGCCCCGTAAAGAGACGGAAGGAATAACCTTTCGCGGTACCACTCTTGTTGATTCGAAATGAATCCGCTTCGTTGACCGATATCGGGGTCGCCGCCCAATCAGGGATGCTCCGGAACGAGTTCGGCGGATCTTGTCGCCGCCTTGCACCATCCGACGGCTCTCTAAAGACAGGTTTTCCGCGTACTGCTTTCCTTCTTCGCAAGCAACATTATAATAATGGGCGTGCGCTTTGTCAAGTTAAAACAGGGGGATGGAAAACATAAAATAGTGCGGTAAAATAAGCATTAAATGCAATTTCAGAATGAATGGATTTATGCTATAATGGCAATGGTAAAATGGTTTTGCGCACTGGGGAATGCATAGCGGTAAGGGCGATGATCATGCGATAAATAGGCGAATCGCTTCGAAGAATGTTTTTTCGCAAAGCCGAATGTCTAATCTGGCTTTATAGAGTATGCAAAATAAGATCAACAGGGAGGAAAGAACCGTGTCGAAACCAAATGTCATTATCATCATGACGGACGATCAGGGTTATGGCGACCTGAGCTGCATGGGCGCGACCGATTTTTGTACGCCGCATTTGGACCGGATGGCGCGGGAAGGCGCGCGCTTTTCCTGTATGTACTCCAATTCTCCGGTATGCTCGCCCTCCCGCGCATCACTGCTGACGGGGCGCTACCCGGGCAACGCGGGCGTGCGCGCCATTCTGGCGGGGCACAGGAGGGCTTCCGGTCTTACGCCGGAGGTGCCCACCATAGCGACGGCGGTCAAGCCGCTGGGCTACCGCACGGGAATTTCCGGCAAGTGGCATTTGGGGTTAAAGGATGAATGTCGTCCCAACCGCAACGGCTTTGACGAGTTTAACGGCTTTCTCGCGGGCTGCGTGGACTATTATTCGCATATCTTCTATTGGGGAATGGCGGACGGACACACCGACCCCACGCACGATCTGTGGGAAAACGATCGGGAGGTATATGATAACGGCGAGTATATGACGGAGCGGATTACCCGCAAGAGCGTGGAATTCATTCGGGCGCATAGGGACGAACCATTCCT
>JAFUAR010000158.1 GCA_017460585.1 Clostridia bacterium | reverse complement strand
GGAAAGATAGGATTTCAGAGAACTCATGGAGACCACGAGCGTATCCCAGAACGGATAGATCGTGCTCAGCGCGAGCAGGCAAAGCAAAACCACATTGACCACGTCGAATATCCGGCTGCCCATTGACCTTTGAATGCGGTTCTCCTTCGGCGTTTTCATTAGTAGATTCCCTCCTCTCCAAAGAGGCGCGCTACGCGATTTGCGGCAACTACAAGCGCGAAATTGATGACCGATTTGAATAAACCGACCGCGGTCGCCAGTTCAAACTTGCCGTCCTGCAAGCCCAAGCGGTACACGTACGTATCGATAATATCCGCCACGTCGTATACGCCGGTATGGTACAAAACGAAAATCTGCTCAAATCCCGCTTGCATCAGCGATCCAATGCGCAGAATCAGCACTACGATAATGGTGGAACGAATCGCGGGCAGGGTTACGTGAATGAGCTGTTGCCAACGATTCGCGCCATCCATAATCGCCGCTTCGTACAGCTGCGGATCCACGCCGCTGAGCGCGGCAAGGTAAATAATGGTATTCCACCCGAAGGTTTTCCAGATCATAGAGACCACAAGGGTAAACAAAAACCAGCGATCGTTGGTCAGAAATTCAACGGGCTGTCCTCCAAGGCTGCGAATCACGCCGTTGACAATTCCGTTATCCGTACTCAGCAGGTTGGTTAAAATTCCGCCCAGCACGACCCACGAGATAAACTGCGGAATATAAATGGCGGTCTGAACGGCTCTCTTCAGTCTGGATAAGCGAAGCTCATTGAGCATCAGCGCTACGATAATGGGAAACGGAAACCCAAAGATCAGGCGGATGACGGAGATCGAAATGGTATTCCAGAACACCTTGTAAAACTTATTCAAACCGAACAGCTGCTTAAAATACTTGAGCCCTGCCCATGGACTTCCCCAAATACCCAGCATGGGATTGAATTTTTTAAACGCCATCACCGTACCCGCCATGGGCACATAGCAAAACACAATGTAATATACAATGGCCGGAATCAGCATAAGGTACATATATTTATGCTTCCACAGATAGGTGAAAATGCCATCCTCCCGCAGCGTCGGCACACCGCTGCCTTTCCCTTGAACATTGCTTCTTCGCATTCGCGACAACTCCTTTGTTCAACTGTCGTTCGCTCGTTTCAAGCATCCTCTATGTAAAGATATAGCACTCAAACGAACGATTTTTCAATACAAAAAACCAATTTTCAATGTCAAAATATAAACTTATACCGCTTTTTGCGCTGTTTTGTTATCCAAATTTGCCCTTCAAACGCCGCAACCCCTCGAAAAAAGTCGGCGCGTGTGATATACTGAATTGGGGATATTGAAAAAGATTTGAGAGGATTATCTATGAAAGACCGAATGCTCCGCTGCGTTCAACGCGCGGCTGGAAAAAGCCGTTTTCGGCATATATACAGCGTACTGCTGCTCCTGCTTACCGCCGTCACGCTCTTATTTTATTTTGGATCCGCGACGCAGCGCGCCGCCGCCCTTTTGGATAAAATGACGGACGGCGCCAATTTGGTCGCCGTCCGCGTTGGAAATCTGCTCAGCGGAGCGGATTACGCCGGTTTCTACGTTTCATCGGAAAAAGAAGTCGATCGTCTGCTCAACCAAAAGTCGCCGGATATATCGTCTTTAGTCGAATACGATCAGTCGCTCGTTCCCTACACCCGTCTGGGGCAATCGATCGAACTCTTTCTCGTAAATTCCGAAAAAATCATCGTATCCGATTACGGCATATCCGATTGGAGCGATTATGCCGATCAATCGTTCCTTCGAAACATAACCTCCGGCGCTTCTATTCAGGAAAACTGGGCGCTTCGCAGCATCCAGCGCAATTCATTTCAAACCAGCACGCTCACGTTAAGCAGCGTTCGCCCGCTTCCCCTCTATGAACTCAATCGCAAGGGGTATCTGGTGGTCAATGTGCCTATGTCCAGCATTGAAAATACCATTCTGGAAAATACAAACGCCGCGCTCGGGGCTTGCGAGGTATGGTATATGGGAAACCGACTGTATGGAGCGCCTGCGCAGAAAATCAGCCGTTCCTCGAAGCAGCGTTCAAGCATCATCGCCGCCTACTCCCTGTCGGTAGGGCAATTTCTGCGGCGTTCCCTTCCCAATCCCGCGCCCTATTTGCTGGCATACTGCGCCTCCGCGCTCGCGCTGGTCGGCGTGGCGACGCTCATCGCCCGCGTAATCTCCGCCCCAATTCAGCGTCTTGCCAATCAACTCGGCATTGACAGCGATGAAGCTGACGACAGCGGCGCACAAATCGCCGCGATCTACGCCGATCTTTCCCGAGAGCTGTCGCACACGCGCACGGCGCTCGACGCGGCGCAGCCGCTGCTGCGGGAACGCTTGGTAAGCGAGCTGCTCCATACGCGCACTCCGCCAATCGACCGCGCGGAGCTGCTCGCGCGCTGCGAGATTGATCTATCCCTTCCCTATTTCGCGGTCGTTTGCCTATGGATGGATGCGCCGCGTGAACACGAAGCGATTCCAGTCATCCAAAACAATGTGCAAACCACCCTCTCCTCGCTGGGAAATGTTTACAGTACCTATGGGGAAGACGAATGTCGCCTGTTTCTATTGAACACAGCGGAATACGAAGGCTTGAACCAACGCCTAAGCGCCTCCTGTCAGGCGCTCGTAGAGGGCATTCAGCTCTCCGCCGGCATTCGCGCGCTCTTTACCGCCGGCATATGCGCGGCGGAGAATCCCGTTTTGTTCGACGGCTACTGCTCCGCTCGCGACCAAATGAAATTGTTGCGTTTGAACGAAAGC
>JAFUAR010000157.1 GCA_017460585.1 Clostridia bacterium | reverse complement strand
GCGATCGCCTCTTGCTCGGTCATACCCTCCTCGATGCGGTCGTCGATCATTTCCTCGTAGAATGCGATTCGTTCCTCAACATCGCCGCGCGGAAAGCGGGACAATTTTTGACCGAGTGCCTTCAAAAATGACGCTTTATTCATGCTCCGACTCCTCTCTGGTGATAAAACGATATATGGAGAGAATTTCTTTCCAATCCTCCCGAAATTCCTCGAGGCGTGCAATGCCTTGCTCCGTAATATGGTAGTACTTTCTGAGCCTGCCATCGTGCTCTTGGCTGCGAACGGTCAGCATATGCGCCGTTTCAAGGCGTTTCAGGATGGTATATAGGGTGGATTCTGAAAGTTCGAGATACGGCTTCATATCCTTCATGATTTGATAGCCATAGGAATCGCCATTTTTAATGGCCGCGAGAACGCAAACATCCAAAAGTCCACGCTTCAGCTGGATATCCATTCAATACCTCCCTTCATGGTATACATCGTACCACGAAGTATTGGGTTTGTCAATCCCCCATCGAAGGCTGCACAGCGCACACGTGCGCCGGTAAAAGCATATAAAACGCGGGAAAAACAGAGACGGAGATGTTTTTAAGAGAAAATCAAATAGGGCTGTGAGCGCATTGGTGAATGAGGAACGCGCAATTCAATGATTCGAGGGACTCGATGCCATGCTTAGGCGATTGTACGCCGAATTTATTTGGTTTCGACTGCGCGGGGAAAGGAAAAATTGATGGCGACCGCATCTCTGACCGCAGTGGAGAGAACGCCCGCTTTCCCCGCGCACAGGCGGTACGCGACCGGAATGGTCGCAATTGTACCCAATGCGCACACGATCATATCCTGCATGGAATCCGCCACGCCCGTTTCCGCCACGCGCTGCAGATCGCGCCCCATTGCGCCGGATATGAGGTATTCGCCGATCTCCCAAAGACCCGCCACGCTCATTGAAGCAAAGCACATAAACACGATTGCCAAAGCCGCGTCCCTGCGCTCGATTTTGTGTTCGGGCTTCAACGCGAAATACAATATGAGCGCCAACAGGCTTACGAACGCGCCCGATAGCGCATGGGCAACCTTATCAAAACCGGGCAGGAGCAGATATAAATCGAGACAGGAGCCCAAGGGGTAGGCGATAAACGCGAATCCCAATATGAGGCAGTCGATCTGCCAAACATGGCGGAAAAACGGCAGCCGCCAAACCAGCGCCATTGCCAACGGAATGGCGAAGGTACCCAGCGAAACGCTGAAATAATAAGCTTCTCGCCGAGCCGCGTATACGCACAAAAGCGCGCCGTTGAACAGGCAATAAAAGATTAAAAATGCATGGTAAACGCGTTTGGCTTTTGCTTCACGTTTGAGTAATTGCTCCATGTATACTTTCCCTTTCTTGCCTGTTCATAGGCGACATTGATTCATTCAAAGCGCTCTGCGCATTGTTTCAGATAATCGATAATGCCCAGATGCTGCGGGCACGCGCCTTCGCACTGACCGCACCGCACACAGTCGGAGGCTTTTCCCCTGCCGATGGTAGCGATGCCGTATTCGCGCACGCCGCGGAAGCCCTCGTTGTTGTGCTGGCGGTTGGCCACGGCGATGATCTCTGGAATGGGAATATTCATGGGGCAGCCGTCCACGCAATAGTGGCAGCCGGTGCAGGGAATGGACTTATCCGCGTTCAGGGCGTCCTGCGCCTTGCGAATAACGGCTTGCTCCGTTTCGCTCAATGGCTTGAAATGCCGCATGAAGCTCAAATTCTGCTCCATTTGCGCGAGGTTCGACATACCCGACAGCACGGTAATGACGCCATCCAAGCTGGCGGCGTAACGGATGCCCCAGGAGACGACCGGAGCGTCGGGATTCGCCTGATGGAAGATTTCCTTTACCGCAGGAATGGGATCCGCCAGCGCTCCTCCCTTCAACGGCTCCATAATGGTGATGGACTTGCCGTGCTTGCGCGCGATCTCCCAACACTCGCGTGCCGCGATTCCCGGGTTTTCCCAGTCGGAATAATTGATCTGGAGCTGCACGAAGTCGACCTCGGGATGCGCGGAGAGAATTTCCTCCAACAACGCCGGATCCGCATGGAAGGAAAAGCCGTAATGCCTGATCAACCCCTTGTCCTTTTGTTCGCGGACAAAGTCCCAAATGTGGTATTCATCGTACTTGGTATAATTGGCGCGCATTAATCCATGGAGCAGGTAATAATCGAAATAGCCCGCGCCCGTACGCTCCAGACTGGTATAGAACTGCTGCTTGGCGCTGGACTCATCGTGGCATTGCATCCATGCGTTCAGCTTGGTACATAGGGTATACGCCTCGCGGGGATAGCGATCCGCCACCGCAGCCTTAAACGCCGCCTCGGAACGACCATTATCGTACACATACGCCGTATCAAAGTAGGTGCCGCCGGCTTGAATAAAGCGATCTACCATTTCGCACACCTGCGGGATATCCGTAGTGCCGTCCGGATTCTTGGGCAGGCGCATCAGCCCAAAGCCCAGCTTGAAAACATCTTTCCCGAAATAATCCGCCATGATCATGCTCCTTTTCAATATTGGTCGTAGTGTATTTTCGCCGCGAGTTCGCGGGGTTCATTCGGTTTCTTCGGCATTCCGAGCGATACCGCGTTGAGTATGCCATAGTAATGGGGAATTCCCAGCAGTTCGCGAATATCGTCCTCCGCCATATTGGTGTGTCCGCGCCGATCCTTCATATGAATCCAGCAGGCCGCCACGCCGTAATATTCCGCCGCCAGCAAAATGTACGTCGAGACCACTGCCGCATCTTCCACCCAGAGCTCGAGATTGCGCTTATCGATGATCGGCACAATGGCGGCGTCGCCATAGCCCAGCGGTCCCGCGCCCATCTGCTTGCAACGCGCCAGCTCCCGCATGACCTTTCGATCGCGTATGACGATGAATTCCACGGGATGTCCGCCCCATGAAGACGGCGCGTAAGCGGCGAGATCGAGAATGCCTTGGATGATCTCATCCGGAATGCGCTCGCCGCTAAAGCTGCGAATGGAGCGCCGGTTCTTGATCATTTCCGAAAACTGTTTCTCCATATACAAACCTCGTAAATCGATTGAAGTATTGCGGTTTTCGCGCTTAGTCAGTATGCGCCATTATGCCGCGCGCACTTACAGCCGCCTTGCCTGCAAAGGCTTTCTCGGCACGATACGCCTGTATTTGACCGCGGGATAGCCGAAGATCATGCAGGAAACCACCTTATGCCCTTTGGGAAGATCGAGCAGCTTTCGGAGCTTGCGGCTGATTTTTGCGCAAATTACAAAAAATCCGCTGTACAATACGCCCAGCCCCAGACTTTCCGCCATCAGCTCCATATAGGCGCTGGCCAGCCCCGCGTTGATATCACTCTTACCGGAAACCACGACCACCAGCGGAGCGCCTTTGAAGAAAAAATCGTCTCCGATTTCCACCCGTTTCAGGAAGTCGATAAAGGGCGCGCCGAGCTTCTTACCGGTACGGAAAAGGCGAACGCAGATCGCTTCCGCTTCCGCCTGCTTGCCGCCCAGAACGGTATAGGCGACATTCTGCGCGTTTCCTCCGGTGGGACTGTAGCGCCCCGCTTCCAAAATTTTCGCAAGCTTTTCCGGTTCCACAGGGGCGCGGGTAAAGCGACGGATTGTTCGGCGGCTCTTCATAGCTGAAAGCAGCGTGTCGCTGGAGAGCTCCGCCATGGAGACCACCGGTTCCTCCACAGCGTCATAGTCCTCCATGCGGATGGCGCCGCTAGGACATATGGCGTAGCAGTGACCACAGGCAATACAGCCCGTTTGCGCAGCGCGCGCCCGACTCCCTTCGAGGTACAGGCAGGCGTTCGGGCAGTCGCTTACGCACAGTCCGCAACCAATACACTGAGATTCATTGATGCGTATCGGAATCATGCTTTCTCCTCCCTTGAGCGGACGGATTCCCTGAAAAGCCGCAAATGATGGCTTGACATTCATTTCATTCGTTGTGGCAATTGTATTGTGCAAACGGCGCTTTGTCAAGGTGCCATACGGCGTTCATGGCATTTATACTACGCTTTTTCAAAAAGGTGCGAAATAATTGCAGCGATTGGAATGCGTGATGCAACAAATATTGCTTTTTTGTCGCACCCCATTCCTTTCGGCTTGCGCGACCACCATCGCGATGATACAATCAATAATATAGTTCCAAAAGATAACGGAAAGAAGGGAATGCGGTATGTGGACGGCCATTCGCAGGGGTGTTGTGGTTGGCATTGGCGTGGTGCTTCAAATTCTATTGTCCCTAATGATATTCCTGTTTTTCAGCTCCAAAATCGCGTGGATTGAAGCTGCATACAGGATATTGGGCGTGCTTTTGGTACTGGCCATTGTAAAGCGCAGCCGCAGACTCAGCGCCGACCTGCCTTGGATTATTATTATACTGGTATTTCCGATTATCGGGGCGCTGTTATATATCATCATCGGCAACAATCTCAGGCGAAGCCAGACGATGAAGCGCATTATCAAGAGCACGGAGGAGAACGCGCATTATCTGAAGCTCGATCATGAAGCCCAAAGGGAAATTGAGGCACGCGAACTGGATCAGCTAAAATACCTTACAAACTGCGCCGGTTTTCCCGCTACGCTTGGAAATAAAGTGAAATACTACCCTCTGGGGGACGACGTCTATCCTGTAATGCTGGAAGAGCTGGAAAAGGCGAAAAAGTTCATCTTCATGGAATATTTCATTATTCGCAAAGGGCAGTTTTGGCAGAGCTTTCTGGATATTTTGGAGCGCAAGGTGCGGGAAGGCGTAGACGTGCGCTTGGTGTACGACGACCTAGGTTCCCTCGCCATGCTGCCAAAGAACTACCCCAAGGAGCTGGAATCGCGGGGCATTCAATGCTTCTCCTTCAACCAGCTTGGTCCTGTAAAGGGCGTAATGATGAACAACCGCGACCACCGAAAGATGACCATAATAGATGGTCACACCGTGTTTTCCGGCGGCATCAATCTGGCGGACGAATACATTAACGTAACCCATCCCCACGGCGAGTGGAAGGATAACGGAATAATGATTCAGGGTCCCGCCGTATGGAACTATACGGTAATGTTCCTGACCACGTGGAACGCCTTCCGTCCCAAGGATGCCGACTTTACCGCCTTCCAATACGACTTTGGACGCGTGCCTTCCACGGAAGGATTGGTGGTTCCTTACGCAGATTCGCCGCTGGACGACGAGATTGTGGGCGAAAACGTATATCTGAACATCATCAATCAGGCAAAGCGCTACGTATGGATCTATACGCCCTACCTGATTATTGACAGCGACATGATCAACGCGTTGATACTCGCCGCCAGCCGTGGCGTGGATGTGCGCATTGTAGTACCGGGCATACCGGATAAAAAGATTGTGTTCGCGGTGACCACATCCTACTTCGAGCCTCTTGTGAAGGGCGGCGTGAAGATTTACACCTACACGCCGGGCTTTGTGCACAGCAAGGTATTCGTCTGCGACGACATAATCGCTACCGTAGGCACGTTCAACATGGATTACCGCAGCCTGTACCTTCACTTTGAAAACGGCAACTACCTGTACGATGTAGACGCCATAGCCGACGTCAAGAAGGATTTGGAGTTGGCTTTCCCCCGCTCGCATCGGGTTACGGAGCGAGAGGCGACGCCGCGTTTTTTGCGTGCCGTAGGGCAATCGGTACTGCGCCTGTTCGCGCCGCTGATGTAGCACACCTGCTGACGGATAGATTTTTGATCTCAAAATAACGCTTCGACCCACGCCCAAAGGACAGGTTTCATGTTTAAAATACTGATTGCGGAGCCGGATTTAGAGCTATGCGCACTCTTGGCGCATACATTGAAGCAGCATGGCTATGCGACCGTATGCGCATCCAACGGGAAAGCGGCGCTCGACGCGCTGGGAAACGGCTACGTTGATCTCCTCCTTTGCGAAAGCGCGCTGCCCACGATGAGCGGCTGTGATCTGGCGCGCGTTTTGAGAAAAAACGGCAACATGATTCCCATACTCATGATTTCCGACAAGCGCACATTGGAGGATATGCGCACAGATTACGCCGCAGGCGCGGACGACTACATGGTTAAGCCCATCGACATGGACCAAATGGCGCTTCGCGTCGGCGCTCTGCTTCGGCGCTGGCAAATGATCAACGGGCGTCGCCTACAGCTGGGCGATACGGTAATGGACTGCGATTCGCTGACCATTCGCCGCGAAAATAAGATACGGATTCTGCCGCAGAAGGAGTTCATGCTGCTATACAAAATGGCAGGGCACCCCGGCAAAATATACACTCGGCAGCAGCTCATGGATGAGATTTGGGGTTATAGCTCTTCTTCCGACACGCACACCGTAGACGTGCATATTTGCAGGCTGCGGGAGCGCTTCCATGACAATCCGGATTTCAAAATTGTGACCATACGAGGCGTCGGCTACAAGGTGGTAAAAGCGTAAATTTCAACTCGATGATCGGCGCAACCGATCTCATCAGTCCAATGGAAAGGATGCGGAGCAATGCCCGATATCGTAGTACACAGGAGCATGGGCGAGGATGTATACGCGCGGTTGAACATGGCGCTAAACCGCAATATTTTCGCCTTCGGATTGCTCGGTCCCGACCCATATTTATTCTACCGCTTTTACATTCCTCCCTTCCGCCACAGGATCAACCGATATTCCTCGGTAATGCACAGGGAACGAACGGGTGATTTTATTACGGAGCTTGGCAAAGGCTGCCGCGGAGTGGATGAGTTTTCATATTTGGCAGGGTTCCTCTGCCATTATGCGCTCGATTCCACAGCCCATCCCTTTATTATAGAAAAAGCCAAGGGTAGCGCCGCCATGCATCTGGCGATAGAGCACAGGCTGGACATTCTGGATGGCGGTAAAATTCGCATTCCGCCCTTTCCGCCACCAACTATGAAGGAATACGTTGGCGGAGCGATTGAAAAAATATACGGATGGGCGGATGCATGGCAGGCGCTTGCGCAGGGACACAGCGATATGGCTCCATTTTATCGCTTAGTCGAAGACAAAAGCGGCGCGCTCGACAAAGCTCTAGGCTGGACGAGGAGCGCGCCGGCGATGCTTTCATACAAGAGCCATATTTGCGATGACATGGATTTAAGCGCGTTCCGACCGCTCTACAACCGAGCGGTCGAAGACGCCGTGAGGTTTATTCATGCCGCCAAGGCATACGCGCAAGGGGAAACGAATGAACGCGATTTTCGCGATACAGTGGGCAACCGGTCATATATTGACGGATAAAATGCCCCGATGCCCCTCTCCATTGGGGCATTTTTCTTAAACGGTCTTTTGGGATTTGCGATATACCGCGTACAAGTAACCCAAATGCAGCAGGGTGAAAATCACGACGGGGATATAGCTCTGCCGAATTCCAAACCCAAAGCCGACGACAATATCGTACAAATGCAGTATAGCGGGCACGGCAAAGATCACGACGCCGTCTTTTTTGCAGTCTATAGGAGACATCTTTTGCCAATGCTTCACGATGAGCGCCGCGCCGAAGGCAAAGTTTAGAATCATGGCGATAAGTTCATACCAGAACAGGAAAGTACTGTTATTGGAATAAATGGGCTTGACAAGCAGCAGCGCAGTCGGGATGAGCGGAATCAGCAGGCAAACGGCCGATAGGAACGGATACGCCGTACCAATCCATTCCTTCTTTTTCGTGGCGTAGATATGCCTTCCCCATGCAATGAGACCCGCATAAAGACCGGTCATATAGAACCAGCTGGAGAAGTTGAAGAAGGGAATGCCAAAGAAGGTCGGTTCGTAGTAGATTTTCCAATTCCAATGTCCTTGAACGATGCCGTTGAACTCATAGGTATCATGCACATAAACGGGATCGATGGACATATCCTGAACCATGGAAAGCAGACCGACAAACCAGATAATGCACCACTTGGGCATATTTAAATAATCGAACAATACCATTGCGGAATACATGGTAACCGCCTCGATCAGCAGGACGCTCAGCGGCAATAGCCCGAACATCATAAAACGTTCCTGCGAGTACCAGTAATTTCCCGTTAATACGCCGAAGTGTTCAAAAATGCCGGCGGCAAGCACGAAGCAGCACAGTTCAAACAGCTGCTGCAGAGGTCGTTTGCTTTTGAGGGCGTGGATCATGCAAACGAGGAAAAGAATTACGCTCATGACTTCCATGATGATCCATGTGATGGGATAATTGTTCAACATAGATATTCACAACCTTTCATCCAATATTGTCGGCGGGCAATGACGCCGCGCCGCATTTCGTTTAAAACGAATAAATCAATCGTAATCATAAGGTATACGCTTGTCAACGAAATTGATCTCGGCTGATACAAAAGAGGGAAATTTGTATCGGCAGAGAAACCGCAATTCCTCCCCGCCGATGCGAAGAAGTGGAAGTTCCCCCACATACTACAAAGCCAATATCAACAATTGTTGAATTTGAATTGTTGATCTATTGCAAATGAGATGCTAATATAGATCGCATCATGACTTGGCAATGAAGCACAATGGACATGGGAGATATGCCAGTTGCGCAGGCGCGCCGAGGCACACGGAATAAACCATTGTATTGCCACTTGGTGAAGGAATAAGGAGCTCGAAGATGAAGTCGTTCTTCCGGAGAATATTGGTACACAGGCGATTTGTGCTTATTTTGTATTTGATTGTAGTGATATTATGCGGGTATGCCACGACGAAAGTAAAGGTGAATTCTACCCTTTCGGATTACCTGCCGCCGGATTCAGATTCCACCATTGCCCTTTCTGAAATGGAAAACCAATTTACCGGCAAGATTCCCAACGCCCAAATGATGGTGGAAGGGCTTACCATGCGGGAAGCGGACCGACTGGAGGGCAAAATACGGGAATTGGACGGCGTGCTCGACGTTACAGGCATCGCCGATCAAAATATGTTTGATATGCCCTATGACTTTCTGGGGGAAGAGGCGGTAAAGGATTACTATCGGGATGGATACGCCCTATATACGCTCACGCTGGACAGCGACCGCGGCACCGATTTAATGGATGAGCTGCGCGCTTTGACGGATCACAAGGTGAGCATATCCGGTTCGTTTGTGGATGGCAAGGTGACGAAGGAAAACAGCGGACCGGAAATATTCAAGGTGATCGGAATTGTCATTGCCATCGCCATAGTTCTATTCATGCTCACCATGGATTCGTGGGTTACGCCCTTCCTGCTGGTACTTTCTCTGCTGGCGGCGGTGGCGATCAATTCTGGCACCAATATATTTTTTGGAACGATATCCTCCGTGACCAATACGGCGGCGAACGTGCTGCAGATGGGCGTATCTGTCGACTACTTTATATTCATTTTGCACCGCTACAGGGAATATCGGGAAACGGGGCTCGATTCCGTTGAGGCCATGTCCGAGGCGATGACTCACTCTCTGGTATCCGTGCTCGCGAGCTCCCTGACGACGATTATCGGCTTTGCCGCCTTGGTCTTTATGCGCTACCGCATCGGCATGGATATGGGTATTGTGCTCTCCAAAGGCGTGGCGATCAGCCTGCTTTGCGCCTTTACACTGCTGCCGTGCATGGTGCTATCGCTGGAAAAGCTGATTGCAAAAACGCAGCACAAGCCGCTTTTGCAGAGCGCGCACGGACTCGCCGGTATCAGTATGCGCGTTAAACTACCCATTATGCTCATCTTTTTGGTGCTGGTTATACCGGCGCTGCGGCTGCAATCCAACAACCAGTACTATTACGGTTCATCGCACTTTTACAAGGATACGCATTTCGTAATGGAGGAACGCAACGCCATTGAAGCGGTCTTTGGAAAGAAAAACACCGTTGTGCTGCTGGTGCCCAAGGGGCAGAAGAGCACCGAAGACAAACTGATTGCCGAGCTGAAGGAGATGCCGGAGCTCATCAGCGTGACCGCCTATACGGAAATGCTCGGCACCGATATACCCTACGAAATGCTGCCGGAAGACATACGAATGCTATTGATTTCAGAGGATTACAGCCGCATGGTGCTGACGCTGTCTATTGACGAGGAGAGCGAAGACACCTTTTCGCTGTTGGAGCAGGTGAAGCAAACGGCGCAGAGCTACTTTGGCGATCAAACGCACTTAGTCGGCACCAGCGTTTCTACCTCCGACTTGAAGGAAGTCATCTCCGCGGACAGTCTAAAGGTCAACCTAATTGCTGTAATCGCCATTTTCGTAGTGCTGCTGTTTTCCACGCATTCGCTCATATTGCCTATAATGCTGACGTTATGCATTGAAGGGTCTATTTGGATCAGTATGGCGTATTCGACTTTGCGAGGCGAAACCCTGTTTTACATTGGCTATCTGATCGTAAGCTCCATTTTGCTGGGGTCCACGGTAGACTACGCCATATTAGTGACAAATCGTTTCCGCGAATTCCTGCAGGAGGAAACGCCGAATGTCGCTCTGCGCAGCAGCATTGCGCACTCCGCCATTTCCATTCTGACTTCGGGACTGATTCTAATCTCCGCCGGCATTCTGCTCAGCATAATATGTACCGATCAATTGACCGGTCAATTGGGTAAGTTGCTGGCGCGGGGAACGATGGTCGCCATACTGGTGGTACTATTTGCCCTGCCCGGACTGCTAAAGCTCTATGCCCGTAAAAAGGGAAGCTCCCGCTGACGCGGAGCTTCCCCTTTTATGTACCTTACCAAACAATTATTGAACAAGGAGATTGCAAACCTGTGCAAACGCTTCATCCGCCTCGGGTATGGGATAGAGCGGATAAACGTGGTTCATACCTTGACCGACCGTGAGCGTGGAGGCGATGTTGGCGGATTCCAGCATGGAATGGAATTGACAAACATCGGGATAGAATATTTCTCGCGTACCCACGAATAGGTGAACGTTGCGCAGACAGGAAACATCTCCAAATATGGGGCTGACTTTATAATCGTTCAGTTCCAAATCGTCCGCCCAGCATTTGCCCATTTCGACCAGTCCATAGGCTGAAAGCATGGGGTCCACGGCTTCATAGTTCGCAATGTCCGGATTCGACATAGAACAATCCAGCCAAGGGGAGAACAAAATCAACTGATCGGGCTGCTCTAAACCGAGTTCATTCAGGGTTTCGCAGAACGCCACGGCGAGCCCGCCGCCCGCGGAATCCCCCATAATGATGAGCGGAAGACCGTCGTCGGGCAATTGATCCGTGTAGAGCGCTTGCAGCAGTTCAAAGGTCTCTCGCCATGTGTGGTTCGGCGCGAGCGGATAGATGGGCACGATGACTTCGGCGTTCAGCTCCCGCGCCAACCGATCGCAGAACCTCCATTGATAGACGGACGCGTCGTTCACATATGCGCCGCCATGCAGGTAGAGCACGTGAAAATCCGGCGCGTCGGAGGCGGTCAGCGTATAGACGCGGCAATTGTTTACCGCCGTCTCCTCTACCCCGCTTTTCAATGTAGACGCGTTCAAGCTGTATTCAGGCGCTTCGCCGCGCTGCGCAATGAATGCCGCGCAGGCATCCGGATCCGCGAATTTGTGCTTGGTGCCCGATAGGCGAAAGTAAATCTCCACCGCGGTCGCCATATCGGAACGGCGAAACACCGCATGGGAAACGACGGTGAAAATCGCCAAAAATGCAATGATTGCGCATAGGGCGATTCCTACTGCCTTGCGCAACTTACCCTTACCACCTTTTTTCGCTTTCATTGCGCCTGTCCCCCGCGGTGCACAAATATTCTTTCGCAAATTTCGCTCATTTCCTGCGGAGTTTCCTGCATACCCGCTTCAAACCAGCTGGTCAGAATGCCTAAGAAAGCGCCCTCCCGCGCCATGTTGTCATAGCGCTCCCGACTGCTGGCGGAAGGAAATATGGATTCCAACACCCCGTGATCGACAATGGGAAGCTTTGCGTTTAAATAGATGCGAAAGTATTCCTTGTTTTCCTGAATGGTCTGAAAGAAATTCGCATACCATTCGCGCCGATTGGTGCGATATCGCTCGCTCTTGACCGATTCCGACAGTCTTTGCAGAATCTCATGGCACATTTCCTCTACCAAAGCCTCTTTCGATTCATAATTTCGATAGAAGGCGGCTCGGGAAACGCCCGCCAGTTTCGTGATTTCGGTAATGGATATGCGCTCGAATTCTTGCTTTGCCATGAGCTTAAACATGGCGGTACACAGACATTCGCGGGTGAGTTTATTGGATTCCTCGTTGGACAGACGCAGGATCTCCTTGTTTTCCATAATCGTCGTCATCGTTACCCTCCATTTTCGATGTTACAAAACAGCCCAAATGTGTATAGGCTGAACCAAAACCTATTGACATGTCGCTCGCAATGTTGTACGATTGGATCGACGTAACAAGTGTATCGTCAATTTGAGGATTTGTCAAGACTGAATTTAGGAGGGTTCGCAATGAAACTGGTCAAGGTTGTTTCCATCATCGTAGGCGTGCTGATGATCATCAGCGGGTTGTACTGCATTTTCAATCCGGCACTTACCTATTTGGGCATTGGCTACGCCATTGGCATCGCTATGCTGCTGGACGCCATCGGTCGTATTCACGCTTGGTGGCAGTACAAGCGCGAAGGCGTGGCAGACGGTTGGATTCTTGCGGGCGGCATTATTTCCGCCATATTTGGCATTGCGCTGATCGT
>JAFUAR010000156.1 GCA_017460585.1 Clostridia bacterium | reverse complement strand
GCCATTGCCAATCGATTCCGCTTCATCTTTAGGCTCGTTATTCTGGGTATCATCATTTTCCGCATCGGGATTTACCGCCGCGGCAGTCTCGTGAGGCGTCTCCTGATAGCAGGCTTCAGTATGTTCGTGCTGCCCGCAGTGAGGTTCGCTATCCAGCGCATAGCAGAACGCGCCATGCTGGTGTCCTTCGTCTACCACAACTTCTTCTGTGGTCCAATCGTCCTTCGTGCTCTCAAGGGTCTCGATTTCCAAATATCCGCAGGTTGCGAATTCTACTGTCTCTTCTTTACCGTCTACCTTTACCTTAGCGGTTTCGAAGCATTTGCTATTGTGAATGTGCGTAGGAACTAAGCCGTCCTCATCCAGAGAAACGACATACTTAACGATTTTGCCGCCAATCGCCTTTGTCGCCAGATGGGCATCATCCTGATCGCAGGCAAGAATTTGCTTGGTTTCGTAGCATTCGTCGGTATGAATGTGTGCCTCTTCCTCATCCTGATCACAGGTCAAAGTCAGAGTATAGCATTCATCGGTGTGCGTATGCGCACCTTCGCCCTCAGACTTACCGCAAGTCAGTTCCGAAATAGTTTCGTAACATTCGTCGGTGTGCGTATGCGCACCCTCGCCCTCAGACTTACCGCAGGTCAATACGTCTTCGTAGCAGGAGTCGTCATGCTCGTGGTCATCGTCGCAGGTCAGCTTACGGGTGTAGCAGGCGTCCGTATGTTCATGACCTTCGCTCTCATTCTTTTCACAGACCAAAGTCGTTTTTTCGGTGTAGCATTCATCGGTGTGCTGATGCCCAATGCTTTCCTCCTGCCCGCAGGTCAGCTCGGAGATATAGCAATTATCATCGTGGGTATGCCCTTCTGTTTCAAGCAGCGCACAGGTCAGCACCTTTTCCTCTGTATAGCAGGAGTCGTTGTGCTCGTGAGGCTTGTTCTCTTTTAATCCACATACGAGCTTACCATTCTCATTATAGCAATAGCGATTATGCTCGTGGTAATACTCGCCCTCCACAAAGCCGCAAGCAATCAGCCCATCCTCATTTAAGCACAGATCCGTGTGCGTATGCGGGGACAAGCTTCCTATATATACGGTTCGCGTTTCAACTACAGGATCGGATTCTTCCAATTCGCAAGTCTTGATCTTGTAGCATTCTTCGGAATGAGTATGATCCGGATAGCCGCACGTTGGAATGCGAGACAATGTCACTGCATCCATCCTGAGAGTACTCATGGTGAACAAAATCACCACGGCGGAAAGGAAGGCAATGCTTCTGCGAATCCAGCCGTTTCGCCGATATTGACGCAACAGCTTTTCCGCCACCGTCATCTGATTCTGTTCCAATGCTTTTCCGTTCTGAACATAAGCCTGCTTCTTCATGTTCTATTCTCCCCTTGTTCCTCTTTGCTTCCCTGTTGATCACCGTTAGCGAACTTCTCCAATACTGCTAAACGGATAAACTCTAAAAATGACTCGACCTACGATCTGTTCTTCCGCCACGCAACCTACGGCTGTATTTCTACTGTCCGAACTAGTCGCTCTGTGATCTCCCATTACAAATATCTTCCCGTCCGGAACCTGATACGGCAGCGTGATGTTACAATCGCCAAACGCCTTTTCGCTGACGTAAGGCTCATCGATCGGTACATCGTTTACAAAAACGTTGCCATCCGCATCAATGTTGATCCATTCGCCCGCATTGGCAATAACGCGCTTTACCAAGATCTTATTATTATAGTAGAACGCGATTACGTCGCCCTTTTTAAACGAGCTGCCTTTGAGCGCCAGAACGATATCTTCCTCGTACAGAGACGGCGTCATGGATTCGCCTACGATTTGCAGCACAGGCAATACCAGCATACTTACCAGAATTGCAATGGCCGCCACGATCACCAATACGCTCACGGTACTGGTCAATGTGCTGCGGTAATTTCTGCGGTGGCGCTCCCTGCCCAACTCTTGTTCCAGCTGATCGATGGTGGGCGCGGATAAAATAGCTCGATTACTCATGCTTCTCTACCCTTCCCGAAAATAGACATTCGCTTTCTGGGCGCTTCCTCGGACTGCGAGGATTCCGTGGTCTCCGCAACAGTCGGCTGCACCTGCAGCTTCTGCGCGTCCGAGAGAATACGATTGCGCTCCATGCGGGCATCGCTCAGAATCTTATCGGCACTCGCCCGCGCCTGATCCAGCAGCTGCTGCGCCTCGCGTTCCGCTTGAGAACGCGCATCTTCCGCGCCTGCGCGAATGTGCGCAAGGTACTGATCCGCCGCGGACTGAGCGTCTGAAAACACGTGATTGAGCTTTAATGCCGCCTCGGCAATTGAGCCAGATTCCTCAATGGCAATCGTACGATCTTCCAGCGCACGATTTGCCTCTTCCAACTGCCGATTCAAAGTTTCTATTTGCTTTTGCTGATCGATTAATATTTGAAGCAAATCGTCTCTACGAAGCTTTCTTAACTCTTTATCCGTCATCATTCTACCTCTTGGATATATTCGTTTTTGGGCATACCTGCCTCTGATTATGCTATTTTTCTAATTATATCACCAATCTCGTATTATTGTCAATTTACTATTGCGAAGTTATTTACATTTTAGGCTAATAATTTTATTAAGGATTGTGTTGAAAATAATTATTTAACATTGCTTAAGTACACGCATCTATCCTACTACAATAATTCGGTTAATAGCAATTCCTCAAAAGAACTTAGCAAAAGGGCGCATCATGGGGCAAACTAAATCGATTTAGATCGCAAATTACAGACTAAATTCGGTTATAATTGTCGAATTTAAGACTTTGGTTTGTCGTAATTATTGATGTCGCATCATATCCCCGACGCGTTTTACCCCCCCCTAAAAAAACGAGTGCTTCGCCACATTTCTGCCGCGAAGCACCATTCCATACCACTGATATGACACAAATATAAATATTACAATCCCTGCAATAATTG
>JAFUAR010000155.1 GCA_017460585.1 Clostridia bacterium | reverse complement strand
CGCTTCCTTGCAGGTTTTGCGCCCGGAAACCGCATAGCGGTTTCAGCAAAACCTGAGGGGGTGGCAAGGTTGAAAACCCGAAAGGGTTTTCAAGTTTTGACTTTCAGTCAAAACCGCGGACAAAGGCGCAAAACCAAAGGTTTTGCGGTCGGCTTTGCCGACTGCCCCGGTCGATTCAAAGAATCGAGCGGGGCACCGCCGAATTGAAAATTCGAGCGCCGCGCCGCGGGCGGGGACGTGTCCCCCGTCCACTTACTGTGTAGCCGTAGGCGGAACAGTAACATTATTCTCCCGAACCAGAAAACAGAGAAGAAGGTCGCCCTTCTTCTCTGTAGCAAGGTTCCAAGCGATTATGCTGCGCCGTTAATGCGGTCCAGAGCAACCTGATAGATTTCGACGATGCGGTCGATACCAGCGCCCTGCAGCTCGGAAACGTAGGCATCCCAAGTGGAATCCACGTCGCCGTTGGTGACCCACTCCTGAACGTAACGCTTTACGATGGGGTTGGTCACTTCCACCAGACGGGAGATCTCCTGCTGCTCTTCATTGGTCAGCATGATCTTCGGAATGGTGTCGTACTTCGCCAGGTCTTCGTTCTTGCCGTTTACAATCTGGAAAGCCAGCAGGTTGGCGGCGTCATAGGTGTACTCGACAACGCCATCGGGCTGATCTTCGGTGTTGTAGTACTCGTTCAGAACGATCATAGAACCACGAGCGGTGGTGGTGTTGGTGCGGGCCTTGCCGAAGTTGTTGCCAAAGTCGCCCCACTCGGTGCCGGTGATGATATCGCCGTTCTCATCCAGATGGAAGCGCATTACGCCGTCATCCGCGAGGTAGTAGTTGCCGCCGATGGCGCCCCAGTTGGACTGTACGGACAGCTGCGGATCGGAGATCATGTACTCTACGAACGCCGCGATGATCTCGGGGAATTCGCAATCCATGGAAATAGCGGTATCGCAGGCATCCTGCAGCTCGGAATAGTTCAACGCGTTACCCACGGTGCCCAGATCGCTGGACATCTGCGGAATCGGCACGTATTCGTGACGCACGGCGTTGTTGTTGATATCCATATCGGTCCAAACGCCGAACGCGCCGACCAACGCGATATCCTGATCGATTTCGTTGTTGGTGTAGTAGGTGCCGCTGGACATGGGCTCGAAGCAGTCCTTGTTCATCAGACCCTCTTCATACAGGGTGTGGAAGAACTTAGCGGTCTCGCCGAAGGCGGGATCGATGGCGGTATAGGTTACCTTGCCATCAATCTGACGCAGATGGTTGGCGTTCTCATAGCCGCCGCAGACGGTGTCTTCGCAGCCGAACGCGCCGGTGAAGCGATAGAACATATCATAGGAGCCGAAGGTATCGCCGTTGCCAGCGCCGAAGATGGTGGCCATGGGGATTTCATCGTCAATGCCATTGCCATTCAGGTCGCCAGCCTCTTTGAAGGCGCGCAGTACATCCAAGAACTCGTCCGGAGTGGTGGGCATATCCTTGCCAACAGCATCCAGCCAATTCTGGTTGATGAGCAGCGGGCCGGGGGTCAGCACCAGACCGAACATCTGCTCGATGTAGGGGAAGCCGTAGGTGTGTCCGTCAGGCGCGGTAACTTCCTGCTTGTAGTTGGGGTTGTCTTCCAGAATCTTGGTGAGGGTGGGCATGAATTCCGCAATCAGGTCCTCGGTGGGCATGAATACATCCTGACCCAGCGCGTTGACCACGATGGTGGTGGACTTGCCGTCGCCAAAGTTCCAGAAAGCATCCGGCAGCTTGTCACCGGAGGTCAGCATCAGGTTGATCTTTTCCTGAGCGCCGTCACCGGGAATGCTCTGCCAGTCAAAACGAACGCCAGTGTCCGCTTCCCAGCGCTGCACCATAGCCAGCTCTTCTACGGGCACGGTGCGGTCCGCCGAGTTTACGAACAGCATACTGATCTTGCCATACTTCGCTTCAAAAGCATCGGGATCAGTAATAATAGTCGTACCTTGGCTGCCATCCAGAACAACCAGTCCCGCGTCGATGGCTTCCTTAGTCTTGGGGCTCATCTGGTACCCTTCGGCAACCGCCGCGGGCACGATCATGCAGCTTAGCACTAACAGCGCCGCAATGACCAGAGAAACGAGCTTTCTCATTGAGTCTACCTCCTGTAATATATTTATTTTTCCCGCGCCCCGCGCGGATGGGGTACGAAATAAGGCGTTCAATACGCCGATTATCCCTTGACCGCGCCGAGCATTACGCCGGAGGCGAAGTACTTCTGCACGAACGGATAAATGATCATCAGCGGCACCGCAGATACGGTAATGATGACGTACTTGAGCTGGTCGACCAGCTTCTGCTTCTCAGCCGCTTCCGCGCCGGACGCCGAAGCGCTCAGCTGATTGGAAAGTACCAGATTGCGCAGCACTACCTGCAACGGCATTCTGTCGTCATCCTGCAGGAACATGAGCGCGTTGAAGAAGGTGTTCCACATAGCGGTCGCGTAGTAGAGCAGCATTACGGCGATGATGGTCTTAGAAAGCGGTACCGCAATCTGGAAGAAGAAGCGGAAATCGTTGCAACCGTCGATCTGCGCCGCTTCCAGCAAATCATGCGGCAACGTGCTTTCAAAGAACGAGCGACACACGATCAGGTTATACACACTGACCGCCGCCGGAAGCACCAGCGCCCAAGGGGAGTTGTAGATATGCAGGTTCTTAATGGTCAGGAACATCGGAATGATGCCGCCGTTAAAGAACATGGTGAAGGTGAACAGGAACATGATCGGGCGGCGACCCACCAAATCTCTGCGCGAAAGCGCGTATGCGCCGGGAATGGTGCACGCCAGCGCCACAATGCCGTTCAGCACAGTATAGATAATGGTGTTCTTGTAACCCGCGATGAGCTGCGGATAAGCAAGCGCCTCGGCATAGCCGTTGAAGTAGGGCGCCTCAGGATAGAACAACAGCTTACCGGTATTGACCACCTTCGGGTCGGTAATGGAAGCCAGAACAACGTAATAGAGCGGGTATACGATGACAACGCACAATATCACCATGATAATGATGTTGATGACGTCAAATACCCTGTCGCCTTTGGTCGGGGTGGCATTCAATATAGCGGAAGGCGTATTGCTCTTTTTCTTATCTTTTGCCATGATTGAATTCCTCCCTTCTTAGAATATGCTGATGTCGGCAGTGCGTTTGGCGACCAGATTCGCCAGCACCAGTATAATGAAGTTCACAACGGAGTTAAACAGACCCACAGCGGTCGCAAACGAGTACTGCGCGGACTGAAGACCGGTCTTGTACACGTAAGTGGAAATAATTTCCGAAACGCTGGTATTGCCGCCAGCCTGCATCAGCCATGCCTTCTCGTAGCCGATGGTCATAATGTTGCCCACCGCAAGGATGAACATCAGAATAACCGTAGGCATGATGAGCGGGAGGTCGATGTACCATACGCGCTGGAACTTGTTCGCGCCGTCAATCAGCGCCGCCTCGTACAGATCGGGTGAAATACCGGTCAACGCGGCGATGTAGATGATGGCGTTAAAGCCCATGGACTGCCAAATGGTGGAACCAATGTACAACGGACGGAAATACGCGGCTTCACTGGTGAAGTTGCGGATATTGCCGCCGGTTGCCTGAATTACGTTGTTTACAACGCCGGTTGCGGAGAACAGCACCGAAATGATGCACACCAGAACCACGTTAGAGAGGAAGTAGGGCGCATAGGAGATGGTCTGAATTGCCTTGCGCGCCTTGTCATTGCGAATCTGGTTGAGCAGCAATGCGAACACGACCGGCACCCAGAAGGAGAAGAGCAGCTGATACAGGCTCAGCAGCACCGTATTCACAATGGTCGTTTTCGCAACGCTAGTGGAGAAGAATGCCGCGAAATGCTTGTACCACGGCGAGACCCACGGACTGGCGAGAATACCCGCGCGGATTTTGAAATCCTTGAACGCGATAATCAGTCCGTACATCGGATAGTAGGCGAACAGTATCAGCCACACCAGCGCTGGGAGCAGCAATACGTACAGCTGCCACGAGCGTAGTATGCGCTGAAATACCGATCTATCGCCCGCATTGGGATCAACCGATACCTTAGCTTGTTTTGCCATCCATTACCCTCCATTTCATAGTTTGTTCGGGCGCAAACGTTACCGTTCCATTTCACAAATTTCCCGATCAACGATTGCGCCATTGTTCGCACATCTCAATTCTAAAATCAATGTCGCGAACTCGAGCATACTTAATACTATCATAACCCCCCCCTAAAAAGTCAATCATATTCTCTTAATTGTTATCCAAAAAAGCATAAAGAATAATAGTTTTGACACAATCCTTCCATCATGTATCATAATTTTTCACAAATCCATATATCCATTTACTAGTCAATTTTACGTATGATACGAATAATTGCAATTGCGTGCACGATAAATTTGCCCCGCCGAACATTTTCGCAATGTCCGGCGGGGCAAATAGATATAAAGTAGAATCATTTACGAACATTTTATCGGAGAAAATGCCGCTATGATTCAAGATATTATTCTAAAAAAACGATATGCGGTGTTCATTGTGTTTCAAATCGTTCGCGCCGCATACGCAGAGCCTATACAATATGGAATTCCCTATATAGCTGTTCCCTGTATTCAGCATCGTTTGCCGCTCGCGTTACATCCTCGTTCCTTCCCATTTCAATCAACCGCATGATGAGCTGCCATAGTGCCGTACGCTCTTCTTCGCGCCCTTCCTCGCGTCCTTCTTCTCTTACCAACTCCATCTGTTTTACTTCATTATATTCCGTCAGCAGCATTCCCTTCACCTCCGCTACCTACAGAGCTTATACAATATGGAATTCCTTGTATAGCTGTTCCCTGTATTCAGCGTCGTTTGCTGCCCGCGTTACATCCTCGTTCCTTCCCACATCAATCAACCGTGTGATGAGCTGCCATAGTGTCGTACGCTCTTCTTCGCGCCCTTCTTTGCGCCCTTCTTCGCGCCCTTCTTCACGCCCTTCTTTGCGTCCTTCTTCGCGTCCTTCTTTGCGCCCTTCTTCGCGCCCTTCTTCTCTCACCAATTCCATCTGTTTTACTTCATTATATTCCGTCAGCAGCATTCCCTTCACCTCCGCCCTGTGCATCTCCATGAACTGCTTAATGATATACTCATTCGGCATTTTATCGATCGCTTGATCGATTGCCGCTTCCAATCCTATCTTTTCTTCGCTTCTTCTTACCGCCTCTACCAGCCACGCATACTCATCCAACGGTTTACACGATTCCATCATTCCCGTGCTATGTCCTCTATTAACGTTGATCATCCGCACTCGAACTTCTATGTCCGCGGCTTCGCGTTTCTCCTCGGGAAACGCATCGCTCAAACACAGCGTCTTTTCATCCGCTTCATCGTCTATGCCGTTATAAAATACCACTAATTTGGGCACCGGCAATCTCACGAGATGTTTGCTGTATTTATTCTTCTTCCGCCTGCTGATATCCTTCTCAAACAAGTTCCCCGAGTATTGCAGCATCCGCAGCGGCATATACGGGATATAGGTCGACTGCTGTTCGTACATATTCATTTCATCCGAAATCATGAACGACACATCGTTGTGCATACCCAGATACAGCACTTCACGTATGGTCGTAATCTGAATCTGGCTCGCGTCCGTATAATTCGATCCGTTCACTGCATTATACAGGCTCAGCGTCCATTCGCGGTGCTCCTCGTTCCCAAACAGAAAGCCGAACAACCTATCCTTATATTCCACGTTTGCCGCCGGCATTGCAATCACTCCGTTTCTGATATTATTTTATCACACCCTTTCCTATTTCACAATATTGTTTCATTCCTTCTTGCCGAATTCAGATTTGCCCGATATAATATGGATAGAAGGAGGGATATTCATGACCGAAAGGGAAAAGATGGTTGCAGGGAAATTGTATGATCCGAGCGATCCGGAGCTCGTCGCCTTACTCATACACGCCCGTAAAACGGCGCGTCGCTTCAATCAAGTAGATGAAGATGATACCGAAAACCGATCTATACTATTGAAAGAACTGCTGCCCAACTCAAAGGAACTCCCGTTCCTACAGGCGCCGGTACAATTTGATTACGGAATCAATACATCGTTCGGCAAAAACTGTTCTACCAATTTCAACTTTGTGTGTCTGGACGTATGCCCTGTGACGATTGGCGACAACGTTTTCATTGGTCCCAACGTAACGCTGGCTACGCCTATGCACCCGCTTCTTCCCGAGGAGCGCAATGTACGCGTGCGCGCGGACGGCACGCAATACAATTTGGAATACGCCAAGCCCATCGTTATAGAGGATAACTGTTGGATTGCCTCAGGTGTGACCGTATGCGGCGGTGTGACCATTGGCGAAGGCAGCGTCATTGGTGCGGGCAGCGTAGTAACGCGCGATATCCCTCCGCGGAGCATCGCAGCAGGAAATCCATGCAGGGTATTGCGCCCGCTCACCGATGCGGACAGCATGAATGAAGCAAAGCTATAGAAAAAAGAGGTCTGAATCTCCTCTTATGAGGAAACAGACCTCTTACCTCTGTGCAAGCTAAATGCTTAGCTTTGCGCGCCTATAATCGCGCAGTATGGCGGGCCAGTCGGTTTGGAGCACATCGAATCCCATATCGATGAGTTTGCCCCAGCCGAGCGCAGGATCCTGCAATATGGAAATATCGTCATCCACGCAACCATACAATGCCTTGGTGGTTACATCGCCCAGAGTGATGGCGTTGACCCACGTATACAAGCTTCTCTCGTGGCAAAAGCGCACGGCTTCTTCTCCGAACAGCTCGTCCTGCGGCGTAAACGCGATGAGCTCGGCACCCACTACATTCAGTTCCGGATAGCTCAGGGCATCTTCAATATCCTTCAGCGAATAGCATATCGGCATAAACATATACTTTATCGGGTGCGCATTCAGCGTTTCCAACACATGGCGCGCGCTCAGCGGCGCCTTGATGATCGCCTGCGAAACCACGTTGGGATATTGATCCAATATGCGAAGCACCGGTTCAAACCAGAACCAGCTCCGGTCGATATTGATAAGTTCGCCGTGATTCAGCGCATCCAGCACCTCAGTCAAACGGTTCACGCGTCTCGAGCAGGGCTCCGCGAGCGAATTTTTCGTGAGATAGCTCTCCACCTGCGTGCTGGTCATGGTTTTAATGTTTTGCGCTACGCCGAACACTCTCGGCTCGGAACGGTCGTGAAACGAATAGATGACCCCGTCCGTGGTCATGGACATATCCGTTTCCACCATGTCCGCGCCCATCGCCAGCGCAGCCTTATACGCGCCTACGGAATTCTGAATAATATTGCCCGCCCAGCTTCCGCGATGCGCGGCAATCAGTACCTGCTGTTGTTCGAATTTGTCGTTTAGTTTTTGGTTGATTTCCGCATAGCATTCCTTGCCAAAGCGCATATCCTATTACTCCTTCATATTGTCCCGACCGCCGCGACCGTATACCAGATACAGCACGACTGCGGAAATAATCATCATCAATACGGCGTACACGAAGGTCATTGCCATACCGTTCGGGTCGCCCATATCATCCGTCAGCTTCTTAATGGTCACGCCCAAAGTAGGATTGAGCGGATGATACAGGAACGCGGACATATCGTAATCTGTGAGAAGTCCATTGAAGTTCAATGCCGCAATCGCCATAATGGTGGGCAATAGCACCGGGAAAATCACCCTGCGGAAGGTATACAATTCGCCACCGCCCAAATTGCGCGAAGCATCCTCCAACGCATCGTCCAACGAGAAGAAAGCCGCCTTAGTCATGCGCATGGTAAATGGCATTTTAATAATGATATAACCAATCAGCAGAATCAACAGCGTGCCCGTAAGGACCTGATTGAACATATACCAGCGCTGCACGTTAAACGCCAACATAAGGCTTAGGGCAATGAGCGTGGTGGGTAACAGCCACGGAATCATTAACCCGTATTCCAGAATATTTCCGCCCACAGAATGACGGTTCTTCTGAATAAAACGGCAGGCAACCACTACCAGCAGACCCACAATGAGCGCCGCCAATCCCGAGTATACTATAGATACCAAGAACGGGCGATAGTTGGCGGAATTCTTGAGAAGCGCCACATAATTATCCAGCGAGAACGCTGAGAAATCCAGTTGGCGCAGCGCAATATGCTTGCTATCGGTAAACGAGAACAGTACGATCAACACCACCGGCAGCAGGTAGATCACAAACAGTATGTAGGCGTACAGGTGCACCAGCACGTTGACCACGGGATTGTGAATTTTTTGCTTGACGATGCGCGTCTTCACCTTGGACACCGACATATAGTGCCCTCGCTTTTCCACCTGCGTCATAATGAACAGCAGCAGCATGGACGCGAGCCCCAGCACCAGCGAAAGAATCGCCGCCAAATCCTTGGAGTTATTGGTCTCCGCGAATTGTTTGATCATGGGGTTAATGGTCTGAAATCCCGTACCACCCACGAGCAGCGGCGCGGACATAGCGCAAAGACCGGTAATAAATGTTAGAATAGTGACCGCGAACAGGCTCGGCAGCAGCACCGGCAACACTACTCGGAACAAAATATACGCCTGACTTGCGCCCATATTGCGCGCGGCTTCTACGGTTTGAAAATCGACCGAACGCATAGCGTTTCGTAAAAAGATCATATGGTTGGAGGTACATGAGAACGTCATAACGAATAGCACCGCCCAGTAGCCCTCAAACCACTTAATGTTCATATCCGGAAATACGCCGCGCAGAGCGGTGGTCAGTATTCCGCTGGAGCCATATATGAATTTATAGCCGGAAACCAGCGTTACGCCGCCATAAATCAACGTGGTCATATAACCGAGGCGCAATATCGCGGAACCCTTAATATCAAAGTACTCCGTAATCAGCACCAGAGAAATGCCCACGATACCCACCGAAACGGAAAGGGTAGGCGCGAGAATAAACGAATTGCCCAGCGCCTTCATGGCGCGCTTAGATTTGAGCAGCTTCTGGAAGGGTTCCAGTGAAAAACTGCCGTCGCTCAAAAATACGGTCTTGAGCAGATTGGCGATCGGAAAGATCAGCCATGCCAAAAGTATCCACGCGAATACAATGAACATGACCACATTCCACGGCGTGAGCCATTTGGGTTTTCTGCGAGGAGCCGCATTGACCATAATCACACCTCCTCAATATACCATCAGATCGCGTGGATCGATGGAAACCTCAACCTCTTCGCCCTTGCGCAGGTACTGGCGACCGTCGTTCTTATCGATACACTTAAGCACCTGACCGTTTACATCCAATTGGTACTTGATGTACAGCCCGAAATACTCGCTGCCCGCGACCTTGCCCTTGAACACAGCTCGACCATCTGTACGGGTAGAGTTTACGTGTATGCGTTCCAAGCGCACGTAGGCGTTCTTGCCCGCGTCTACGCCTTTACCGGTCTGCGCGCCGATTTCGCGGGTAAAGTTCGCGTTCAGCTTGTTGATATCGCCGATAAAGTTACATACGAATTCGGTTTTCGACGCGCTGTAAATCTCGTCCGGCGTACCGATCTGCTCAATAAAGCCCTTGTTAAACACGGCGATACAATCGGAAAGCGTTAGCGCTTCCTCCTGATCGTGGGTCACATACACGGTGGTAATGCCGAACTTAGCCTGCATTTCCTTGAGCTCCTCGCGCAGCTGCACTCGGAGCTTCGCATCCAGATTGGAAAGGGGTTCATCCAAACAGATGATCTCCGGATTGGTCACCAGCGCGCGGGCAATGGCAACGCGCTGTTGCTGACCGCCGGACAGCTCCGCCACCTTGCGCATGAGCTGCTGCTCGGTCAAATCCACCTTACCCGCCATTTCCTTTACACGGCGGTCGATATCGGTTTTATTGACCTTTTTTACTTTCAGACCGAAGGCGATATTTTCATACACGCTCATAGTAGGAAACAGCGCGTAGTTTTGGAACACCATGCCGATGTTGCGCTTTTCCACGGGTACGTGAGTAATATCTTTGCCCTTGACCTTGACCGTACCCTTCGCCGGCTCAATAAAGCCGGTAATGGTGCGCAGCGTGGTAGTCTTGCCGCAGCCGGAAGGACCCAAAAAAGTATAAAACTCTCCTTCCTTCACATGAATATTGATATCCTTTAACGCGGTAAAATCGCCAAAGCGTACCTCAATATCGTTTAAATAGATCACGAACTCATCCTCCTCCATCCCTTGAAAAGAGGGCAAGGCTTCGCCTTGCCCTCTAACGCTATTTTACTCTTACGAATTACTGCATATACTGCAGGGTAATCTTCTCGCACCAGTCGTCGATATTGGCGGCAACCAGCGCCCAATCGATATCCTGCGCGGGGATAGAGCAGAGTTCAACCTGACGCGGATCGGCCTTTTCAGCCGCCTTCTCGTTCGCAGGCATGGTGCCGAACTGCTCGCACCACTCGCCCTGAATCTGCGCGGAGCCGAACCACTCGATGAAGTTCAGAACTTCCTGCTGCTTGGCTTCGTCGTTCTGCTTGTTGACTACGCCGACGCCCTCAACCGCATAGGGGATACCCACTTCGGGAACCGCCACGCCGGTGCTGGTGCCGTACTGCTCGTCATACTGCAGTACGCCGGAGGACCACATCTGTCCCATCAGCACGGGGCTGTCGGGATTGACCATCTGCGCGTAGAGATCCACGCCGTCTTCCACGGGAGTGCCGTTGGCAAAGAACGCTTCCATCGCGTCCCAGCCTTCATCGGAGATACCCAGATCGCCGTCGGGATCGACGTAACGGGTCAGAATACCGTCGATAACGTTGCGGGTGGTGCCGCCGGTCAGCTTAATCTGAGATTCATACTTGCCGTGGAAAGCCTCGTTCTCCCACAGATCAGGCCAATCCTTGGGGGCTTCTTCTTCGGAAACCTGATTGGCATCATACGCCAGCAGAATCGCCTGCTTAACGATGGCGTAGTAATATCCGTTGGGATCATTCAGACCCTCGGATACTTCGGAAGCCCACGAAGGCGCATCATACGCGACCAGAATGTCGCGGGAAATCAAATCGTTCCAGATAATGGCGTTCAAACCAAATACTACGTCCGCAATGGGATTGGCCGCTTCGCCGATCAGACGCTGCTGAATCGCGCCGGCGCCGTCTTCCAAGACTGCCAAAGTGAAACCATCCTGCGCGGCGCGCTCTTTGAGCCACTCATCGCGTCCGGAGGAACCGGAATTGGTATATACGGTCAATTCAATGCCCGTACCCTTGGTATCGGCGCCCTCAGCAAGAGCAGAGCACCCCCCCAGAATGAATAGAACGGATAAAATCAGGGCAAAAATTCTTTTCATAGGTAAGCCTCCTTTATTTCGTTATCCTCGCAATCGCGATCGGATGGATGTATTATAACGCAATCGCCTGCAAATTGTCAATGTGTGGATGAAAATGAAAGCATCTTTTTTGTAGAATTTATTCATAGAATTGAAGGTATGTTGGTCATCTTTCTTTAACGCCCAATTGAAAAAGAGCATATCTCCTTGCCCAATTCAGATTCATACTGTATAATCAGTATATACGAGGAGGATGCGAATTGAACGATGCAGAATTCATGCAAGAGGCGATTGCCGAGGCACAAATCGCACTTGAAGAGGGAGAAACCCCGGTTGGATGCGTAATCGCCCGCAAGGGTGAGATTGTCGCGCGAGCGCACAATCGGCGTGAAGCGCTGCATGACCCCACTGCGCACGCGGAAATACTGGCGATCCGAATTGCTGCAAAAAACGTAAACGACTGGCGGCTCAACGACTGTACCCTATACGTCACATTGGAACCCTGTCCCATGTGCGCGGGCGCGATATCGCAAGCGCGCATCGGTCGGCTGCTTTACGGCGCGCGCGATGAAAAGCAGGGCTGCGCGGGCAGCGTATATCGCATTCCGGAGGATCCTGTTTTTCCGCATTTCTGCCCGAGCGACGGCGGTCTTTTAGAGGCGGAGTGCCGCGCTCCGCTCATTGAGTTTTTCAAATACAAGCGTATACGTAATGCATAAACATACAGCAATATGCACTGTTTTAACCGGAAATATACGGGTTTTCCCCTTGACTTTTGCGCGTTATATCGTATAATAATACGCGAATGGTGGCGCTATGACGGCGCCGATAAGCAATTTACAGGAGATTGATTTTCATGAAAAAGTTTAAGAAGATCGTTCTAGCATATTCCGGCGGTTTGGATACCTCCGTCATTATTCCTTGGTTGAAGGAAAATTACGAGGGCTGCGAGGTAATCGCGGTTTCCGCAAACGTAGGTCAGGTCGGCGAGCTGGACGGCTTGGAGGAAAAGGCGCTCAAAACCGGCGCGAGCAAGCTGTATGTCGAGGATTTGAGTCAGGAATTTGTGGACGATGTCATTATCCCCTGCATGCAGATGGGCGCAAAATATGAAAACACTTATCTGCTGGGTACTTCCATGGCGCGTCCGATCATCGCAAAGCGGTTGGTGGAAATCGCCAAAAAGGAAGGCGCAGACGCGGTTTGCCACGGCTGCACCGGCAAGGGCAACGATCAGGTGCGCTTCGAACTGGCGATTAAGGCGTTCGCTCCGGATCTGCCCGTGATCGCACCGTGGCGTATTTGGGATATCAAGAGCCGCGAGCAGGAAATTGAATACGCCGAGGCGCACGACGTACCGCTCAAAATCAGCCGTGAGACTAACTATTCTAAGGATAAGAACCTGTGGCACCTCTCCCACGAGGGCTTGGAGCTGGAGGATCCGGGCAACGAGCCCAAGTACGCCGGAAACATGGAAATGGGCGTTACTCCCGAAGAGGCTCCCGATACGCCCGATTACATTTCCATCGACTTTGAGAAGGGCGTTCCCGTCGCGCTGAACGGCGAAAAGATGAACTCCGTCGATCTGGTCTGGAAGCTCAACGAGCTGGGCGGCAAGCACGGCGTAGGTATTATCGATATTGTTGAAAACCGTCTGGTTGGTATGAAGTGCCGCGGCGTATACGAGACCCCCGGCGGAACCATTCTGTATACCGCGCATGAAATGCTGGAGCAGCTGTGCCTAGATAAATATACCCAGCACTACAAGCAGCGTATGGCGCTGGAATTTGCCGATATTGTATACAACGGTCAGTGGTATTCTCCCTTGCGCGAGGCAATGAGCGCTTTCGCCGCCAAGACGCAGGAAACCGTAACCGGCACCGTAAAGCT
Source organism: Clostridia bacterium (assembly GCA_017460585.1). Lineage (GTDB taxonomy): Bacteria > Bacillota > Clostridia > Christensenellales > Aristaeellaceae > Faecivicinus. The sequence goes on along the minus strand of JAFUAR010000155.1, from coordinate 1,934 downwards.
CAAGCTCTACAAGGGCAACATTATTGGCGCCGGCATGACCAGCCCCTATTCGCTGTATGATCCTGAAATCGCCACCTTCGAGGAGGACGATGTGTACAATCAGGCGGACGCGGCGGGTTTCATCACGCTGTTTGGTCTGCCCACCTCCGTATACGCGCGTATGAAGGCGAAGAACGGACTCAACTGATTTCTGAACAAACGCATATTCGGGGTCTTCCAGAGGAAGACCCTCTTTTTCGTGAAAGGAGATTTCCATGAAACTTTGGGCAGGACGCATGAGCGGACAGATTGACGATAAACTCAACGAACTGAATGCCTCCATCGGCTTTGATTCCCGTATGATTCAAGAGGATATTACCGGTTCCCTCGCCCATGCCACCATGCTGGGCGAGGTGGGCGTCATTTCGCAGAGCGACAGCAAAGCCATTGTCGAAGGACTCAGAGGAATACTCGCCGACGTTCAGTCGGGCGCGCTCCCCATCGACATGACTGCGGAAGACGTACATACCTTTGTGGAAGGGGAGCTTACGCAGCGTATCGGCGACGCGGGCAAGCGGTTGCACACCGGCAGGAGCCGCAATGATCAAGTGGCGCTGGATATCCGTATGTATCTCTCCGGACAGATCGACCGCTTGATCGCGCTGAGCCGTGAACTGATTTCCGCCTGCTGCGAAACGGCGAAACAGCATCTGGATACCGTAATGCCCGGATACACGCACCTGCAGCGCGCGCAGCCGGTTACGCTCGCCCACTACATTATGGCGTACGCCCAAATGCTGCTGCGCGATATCGACCGCTTGACCGATTGCAAGCGTCGCACGCTCACCATGCCGCTTGGCTCCGGCGCATTGGCGGGCACCACCTATCCGCTCGAGCGGCAGCGCGTGTGCGAATTGCTGGGCTTCAATGCCATTACCGAGAACAGTTTAGACGGCGTATCCGACCGCGACTTTGCGCTGGAGCTGCTTTCCGACCTTTCCATATTAATGATGCACCTATCTCGCTTTAGCGAGGAGATTTGCATATGGTGCTCGTGGGAATTTAAATTCGTTACGCTTTCCGACGCATTTTCTACTGGCTCCTCCATTATGCCGCAGAAGAAGAATCCCGACATTACCGAGCTTGTACGCGGAAAGACAGGGCGGGTATACGGAGATCTCATAACGCTGCTCACCGCCATGAAGGCGCTGCCACTCGCTTATAACAAGGATTTGCAGGAGGATAAGGAAGCGTTGTTTGACGCGATCGATACCGCCGCATTGAGCTTAGAGGTGCTTGCGCCCATGCTGCGCACGGCGACCTTCCATCCTGAAAATATGCGCGCCGCCGCGGCAAAAGGATTCATCAATGCTACAGACTGCGCGGATTATCTGGTGAGCAAGGGCATCCCCTTCCGCGATGCGTATGGCATTACCGGACAGCTCGTGCGCCAGTGCGTGGAGAGCGGGCAAACGCTGGAAAGTCTGTCTCTGGAGGCATATCGAACCGCATCTGAGGCGTTTGACGAAGGCATATACGAGGCAATTGACCTGATGAACTGCGTGAAGCGCAGGAATCTGCCCGGGGGACCCGCACCGGAAGCGGTGCTCAAGCAAATTGAAACAGTAGAGCATAAGCTGGAAGAATGATCAGCGCAATAACTCACGAAAAAAGCCGAAAAAATCGTTTATAATTCGCTGAAATGAGACGGAGGGGAACAAGCATGGAATACAGAACGTTAGGAAACTCGAAGCTTTCCGTATCTGCATTCTGTTTGGGATGTATGGGATTTGGCGAAGCGCAAGCAGGTATGCACAAGTGGACGCTTCCCTATGACGATTCCAAGGCGATCATCGCCCGTGCGCTGGATGTCGGCATCAATTTCTTTGATACGGCAATGTCCTATCAAGGCGGAACCAGCGAAGAATATGTAGGGCGCGCGCTCGGAGAGCTGG
>JAFUAR010000154.1 GCA_017460585.1 Clostridia bacterium | reverse complement strand
TTCAATCCGCAGCGGCGGCGTGTACGCCGCGAGGACGCGGACCAAGTGTCCGCTTCCTTGCAGGTTTTGCGCCCGGAAATCGCGTAGCGATTTTAGCAAAACCTGTTAGGGGGTGGTAGTGGCGGGGGACGTGTCCCCCGTCCACTTACTGTGAAGCCGTAGGCTGAACAGTAACCATCATTTTGATGCATCCATGCGAACCGTCGCATGGGTGCTTTTTTTGCTCAGCTTGCCGAAAGGCGGGTCTTGCGGTATAATAAACGCATTCATAAGGGAGGGTATATCCATGAACGCTACGCTTCAGGAAATACTGGAATCGGATCGGGAAATGCTGCTGAACGCGCTGAACGCCGACCGCACGCCGCAGGCGGCGATCGCGGCAATATCGCGCGAGCTGGATCGCGTGCAGTATCGCTTTGTGGAACAATGTGAGAGCGCGCGCCTGCGCGACGAGGCGCAGCGGCTGCTGGAAACCCTGCGCGATTCGCTGGCGTGGATCGACTCCATTGGCGATTGCCGCGTATGGCAGCGGGAGCCCTCCGCCCAGAGCCCGCTCAAGGCGCGCATGAAGCCCGTCGCATGGGCGCCGATCGGCGCGGGCGCGGCGCTATTGCTGGCGGGAATGCTCTCCATGCGCCCCTCCTCGCCCATTCGGACGCTGGAGGTGCTGCTGTTTGCGCTGGCGGGCGGCGCTTGCCTGTGGCTCGCCGGAAGGAAAAGCGTAGCGCCCTCCGCGCCGAAGAAGCGCGGCGACGAAGCCGTGCGCACGGAATATCTGGTCGATGCGGAAAAAGTCTGGCACCAGCTCCGCACGGCGATCGTTCTGGCGGACGGTCGCCTGCGGCGTATGGAGGAATCGACGCCCGCGGAAGCGGAGAATATCGCCCGCGTCGCCGCCTCGCAGCCGGTAGAGGACGCGCAGATCGAGCTGCTCTCCGAGCTGCTGGAAATCGCCTACGCGCAAAAGGGCGGGGACACCCGCGCCGAAGCGGAGGAGATGATCGCCCAAATTCGCTACTACCTGCACGGGCAGAATATCGCCCTGTGCGACTACGCGCCGGAGCGCCGGAGCTGGTTCGAGCTGCTGCCCGCGCGCGCCGCCGGAACCATTCGCCCCGCGATTGTGCGTGAAGATCATCTGCTGCGCAAGGGCGTCGCCTCCGAATAGTATAAATAACGTTACTGTTCCGCCTACGGCTTCATAGTAAGCGGACACTTGGTCCGCGTCCTCGCGGCATACGCGCCGCCGCTGCGGTTTGAATGTCGGTACACGTCCCCCCGACACTCCCCTTTAGGTAAATAGTATAAAAAACATTCATAAATCGCGCGTTTTTATGACAACACTTGCTTTTTCACTATGCGAATGCTATGATCTATTCTGTAAGAATAGGGATTGAGATATTCAACCTACGAATATCTCCGAGGAGGAAAGCCATATGACTCGAATGAAACCCGCGAAGCGTTTGCTCGCACTGCTGCTGACGCTTTTGCTCGCACTATCCATGTCCTCGGTTTGGGCCGAGGATGAAGCGGAGCGCACGGCGGAGCCCACTGAATCCGCCACCGAAGCGCCCGTAGAAACCGAAGTTCCCGCGCAGACCGAAGCGCCCGCGGAAACCGAAATCCCTGCGGAAACCGAAGCCCCCGCGGAAACGGAGCTTCCCGTAGAGACCGAAGCGCCCGCGGAGACGGAAGCCCCTACCGAGAGCGAGGCGCCGGCGCAGAGCGAAGCGCCCACCGAGGCGAGCACGCATACCCCCGCGCCCGCGAATACGCCCGCGCCCACCGCGACCCCCATTCCGGACGGAATTTATACCATCGAGGTAGAATCCAGCGCCAGTATGTTCCGCGTGGTCGCCTGCGAGCTGACCGTGCAGAACGGGCTGTTCACCTCCGTAATCACGCTCTCCGGCACCGGATACGATACGCTGTTCGTGGGCAAGGCCGCCGACGCCAAGAGCGCCGCGCAGACCGCGATCATCCCCTTTACCACGGATGAAAGCGGCAGGTATCGCTATGCCGTGCCCGTATCCGCGTTGGATACCCCCATCGCCATCGCGGCGCACTCCATTTCCAAGGATACTTGGTACGACCGCGACCTGACCTTTAAGAGCGAGACCATGGCGCTGGTCAAGCCCTTGGTCAAGCCCTTGGGCACGCCCTCAGCCTCGCCCGCGCCCACCGCGACTCCTCTGGCGGACGGAATCTATTCCATAGACGTGGAGTCCAGCGCCAGTATGTTCCGCGTGGTTGACTGCGCGCTGACCGCCCAGAACGGGCTGTTCACCGCCGTGATTGCGCTCTCCGGCACCGGATACGACACGCTGTTCGTGGGCAAGGCCGCCGATGCGGAAACCGCCGCGCCGAGCGCGCTCATTCCCTTTACCGTAGATGAAAGCGGCAGGTACTGCTACGCCGTGCCCGTATCCGCGCTGGATACCCCCATCGCCATCGCGGCGCTTTCCATTTACAAGGATACTTGGTACGACCGCGACCTGACCTTTAAGAGCGAAACCATGGCGCTGGTTCAGCCCTTGGGCACGCCCGCGCCCACGGATACGCCCGACCCGAGCGCCACGCAGCCCGCGGCGACCGACACCCCCGTACCCACCGCCACGCCCAAGGCGACCGATACGCCCGCGCCCACCGCAACCCCCGAAGCGACCGCCACGCCCGAACCCGAGCTGGATGGAAAGACCTCTAAGGTCGACAATTCCACCTCCTTGAAGGACGGCACCTATACGCCGGACAGCTTCGCCTTCTCCGGCGGCAGCGGCAAGGTCAAAATCACCTGCAACAAGGTGCGCGTTTCCTCCGGCAAGGCTTACGCCACCATCAGCTTCAACAGCCCGAATTACCCCTACGTCAAGGCAAGCGGGCAGAAGTTCACCGGTTCGCACACCAGCAGCGCATCCACGTTTGAAATTCCCGTGGCGCTCAACAAGAACAACCGCATTCTGGGCATGACCACCGCCATGAGCAGCGACCATGAAGTGGAATACACCATTTACGTGGGGCTCAAGAGTTCCACCTCCTCTTCCGGCAGCTCCTCCGGCGTTCGCCGTTCCAGCGGCACGCGCCGCATTGCCACCGCGGATAAGCCCGACCATGTGGCGGAGGATTCCGAGCTCATGGAGGCAGCCGAGCAGTGGAGCGAGGAATACGCCGAAATTACCGGCTTGACCTTCGTCTCCCGCGACGATGTGGGCGAGGCGGAGCTGTTCAACATTTACCGCTACGAAGAGGGCTACGTCGCCATAGACGTGCTAGATGTGGGCAAGGTACTGCTCGTGCCCGAGGACGCGGAGGTACCGCTCAGCGCCGAGGAAGAGGCGATTATCGCCCATCCGCCGCTCATGAGCGCCTACGTCGCCTCGGACGACGCCATGCAGCTGATTGACGACGCCATGCTCATGCAGGTGGTGGAGCGCATTACCGTAGTGCATGACGACGCGGAGGAGAGCCCGTGGGAGTGCCTGACCGAGCGCGCCGAGGCGGGCGAGCTTCGTTCCGCCGGAGAGGCGACCGCTCCGGATTACGCCGCGCTGTTGACCGCGAGCTGCGATTTTGCCGTGCTGCCCATGGAATTTGCGCTGCTGGGCTTGAACGAGGAGGAGCTCGCCGAGGAGGACCCCGAGGAAATTCAGGCGATGCGCGACGTGCTGGAACGTTTGCAAATGCTAGGCATTCCCAGCTTCGTAGACCGCTCCTTCGAGGAGGAAAGCGAAGCGGGACGTCTGGCGTGGCTCAAGGTATACGGCGTGCTGTTCGACTGCGAGGACGCCGCGAACGAAGCCTATGACGAGGCGCTGATCGCGCTGGACAGCGACGAAGAATAACGGTTGCTATTCGTTACTGTTCAGCCTACGGCTTCACAGTAAGTGGACGGGGGACACATCCCCCGCCACTGCCACCCCCCTCAGGTTTTGCTGAAACCGCTATGCGGTTTCCGGGCGCAAAACCTGCAAGGAAGCGGACACTTGGTCTGCGTCCTCGCGGCGTACACGCCGCCGCTGCGGATTGAATGTCGGGGGTTGCGACCCCCGACACCCCCATGGGTGAATG
>JAFUAR010000153.1 GCA_017460585.1 Clostridia bacterium | reverse complement strand
CTTCCACCGTACTCGTCTGTACGCTGGTTCCATTGGGTGCTCATAAACTGGTCAAGCAAGTAGCCGCCGTAGGAATGCAGCTCCACCATGTCGCCGCCCGCCTTTTTGACCAGCCACGCGGCGAAGCCCACGCGATCCGCCAGATAGTGAATATCCTCTACGGAAAGCACCTGACATTTTATGACCGGCGCCCAGAATTCCGGCGTAGCGCTGGCGGAGTAGGGCGGACTGGCGGGATTGGGTACCGCCACGCGACCTGCGCCAGGGCTCAGCTGCACACAGAGCTTCGCGTCATAGGCGTGCACGCGGTCCGCGATCATCTCCAAACGCTCCACGTGGGAAAGCGCGGAAATTTCAGGGCTGGGGCGTTTGCCATCGTACTTGGTGGAAACCACGTTTGCACCTGTGAAGATCAGCCCCGCTCCGCCCTTGGCGCGCTCTTCAAAATAGCGCACGGCGTTGAGCGGATAGGACCCGTCCGATTCGTAGTTGGTGTGCATTGGCGCCATGGCGATACGGTTCTTCAACCGTACTCCGCCTATGGTAATGCTCTGAAACAGATTTGCCATCATCTCTCCTCCTCGTAATCTTATTGATTAATTTTAAAATTTTACTGTTATTAGTATATCATTTACTTATGGTAAAGTAAAGTAAAACATTTCTCATTGAACGGTTGAATTCAAGGCAAGCACGTTGTATAATGTGCGCATGAAGAAGATTACGCGAGAAGAAATTGTTCAAACCGCTTGTGCCCTCTTTCAGCAAAAGGGTTTCGATGCGGTGAGTCTGGACGAGGTATGTCGGGAATGCGGCATAAGCAAACCCACGTTTTACAACTATATTCCCAGCAAAGAAGCCATACTGACGGACTATTATGATCGCGTCTGTCAGGATATTATGCTGCACTTTGGCAGCATCTACCAAATGAACACCTATTACGAGCAGTTCTGCCTGTTTTACGATATGATTATCGATAGCTCCATCCAGCTTGGCGCGGCGCTCATATCGAAAATGCTCTCCCTCAACCTGCAAAAGGACGCGCACAGCTTTGAAACGCGCGAGCATTTGACCGAGATCGTGATTCACCTCATTGAGAAGGGGCAACGCGCGGGCGAGTTTACCGCCGATATCTCCGCCACAGATTTGTATGACGCGGTCAATTTCGTTTTTCTCGGGCTCGAACTCAAATGGGCGGTAAAGCAGGGACAAATCGACTGGAAGGGCGAATTCCACAGAATTACGGACGGGCTTTTGCAGGTTCGCGAAAAGGAGGCGCGCCATGGAACTGACCTATAGCTACCTGCCCTGCGAATTTTGCGTGGGCAAAAACCACTGCGCGCAGTGCGGTGAAACCATACAAAAAGCGTTGATCGCCATGAATGGCGTATGGCGCGCCGAGGTAGACGGGTTGGCAAAGAAGCTGAGCATTGATTGCGAAGATTTGGACGATATCGCCGACAATGCGGAAGCGCTGGGCGTATTCTTTTAGAAAATCGTCCATTCAATAAACGGTTTCCAAAGCATGTTTTAAACGCATATCACGATCAGGGAGGTTTCGGTATGGATAAGATTCGTTTGGGTATTTTGGGCTGCGGCGGCATCGCCTCTCGTTTCGCGAAAGCGCTGAACAAATCGACGGAAGGAATGCTCTACGCCTGTGCCGCCAGAGAATGGGACCGCGCGCAAGCCTTTGGACAAGCGCACGGAGCGCGCAAGGTCTACGGCGATTACGACGCCCTGCTCGCCGATCCCGAAGTACAGGTGGTCTACATCGCAACGGTGCATACTACGCACGCCGACGCCGCCAAACGCTGCATCGAGGCGGGAAAGGCTGTCATTTGTGAAAAACCCTTTTTCATAAATGAAAAGGAGGCGCAGGAAACCATCGCGCTGGCACGGGAAAAGGGCGTGCTGATTATGGAAGGCTTCTGGACCCGCACCATGCCCGCCTATTTGAAAGCCATGGAATGGATTCGTGAAGGCAAAATTGGCGACATTTCTTTCATTCGGGCGGCATTCTGTTTCAATTATCCCTTGAACGAACAAACGAAGGAGCATCGCTTGTGGAACCCAGCGCTGGGCGGCGGCGCGCTGCTGGACGCGGGCGTTTATCCCTACGAATACGTAACCGGTATTATGGGCGAACCGCCCATTGAAATGCACACCATGATTCGCCGCGGACCGACCGGCGTAGACGACACCGCGGTGATGACCATGCGCTGGTCGAACGGCGTCATTGCCGACTGCATGACCTCCATCACCGGCTATATGGACGACGTGGCGGTAATATCGGGCAGCAAGGGCTACATCAAGCAGTACTATTTTCTGGGCTGCCGCAAAACCGAGCTCTATCTGGGGCAGGGCGCGCCCGTCGAAACGTATGAAGACCCCGAAGAAGAGGGCTTTGTGCACGAAATCGCCCATTTTGTCGAGCTGTATCGCGACGGCAAAAAGGAGAGCGATTTAATTCCCCTGCGCGATACCTTGGACTTTGCCCGCAGAGCGGAAGCGATTTTAACGAGCGATCAATAATCCCATACTTTTCCTTATAATGCAATTCCCCAGAGTGTTGCCGCTCTGGGGAAATTTTTGCTTCTACGCCACGGCTTCACCGTTGACGTAAAGCGTATAACCGTTCAAATTGACGCTTGAAAGCTCGCCTTCAAAGCTGTTTATGTGGCTGTCCGCGGTGAGCGTCCATGTAGAGCCTTCCTCGATGGATACGGATACCGTACCGCTGTCATCCGCGTTTACCGCGCCGGTGTAGCTGGAGCCGTTGGTCAGGCTCATGGTCACGCTGGAGGCGGAATCGGTCACGATATCGCCGGTTACGGTTTGCTCGCTCAGTTTCAGCGTAACAATGCCGCCGTTTTTACCCGCGTTTCCCCATGAATCCTGCGTAGCGGAGAGGAATACGCCGCTGTCGTCCGCGTTGACGAAGGTCACGCCCGCCAAATCGATGGTGGTGGTCACGTTGGTCACATGGAACATACATCCCGCCTCGGAGGTCATGGTACCGCCGTTCATGGTAAAGCTGGAGCTGCCATCGGCGGCGTCGCCGGACATGGACTGATAGATGAGTACATTGGTATTCACGGTGGATTGCCCGTTTAGCACGTTGTCGTTACCGGTGATGTCTACATCGTTCAGCGTCACAGAGTTGCCGCCCTCAATCACGATCGCCTCGGAGCTTGTCGCGGTAAGCGTCGCGTCGCTCACGGTAATATCCGCCGTGGAATAGATTGCCGGAGACCCCACGCCCGAGGTCGAATAGCTGCCGCCCTGCACAGTGACGGTTCCGCCGCCGCGATCCGAGCGAATTGCCGCCGAGGAGTTGCCGGAGGTGCTTACGGTTACGTCGCTCGCGTTCAACGTTGCGCCGCCCGTGGTCATCAATCCGCCGGAGTTATTGCCGGTAGTGGTAATCTCCGTATCGCTTACGTTTACGGTCGTGCCGGAGCCGTAGCTGAATACGCCGTTGGCGTGCGTGCCGTCCGAAGTAATAGTCGTACCGGATATGGTCAGCGTGGAACCACCGGAGGCGAGCACCGCGGCGTTTATGCCGTAGAAATCCGCGCTCTCCCCATCGCTCGAGCCGGTCTTGGATACCGTATCATCGGAAATCTTCACCTCGCCGTCGCTCACCAGCACCGCGTTTTCGCTGTCTGCATCGGAAACGTAGCTTTCTCCGCTTGTGTCCTCGGTGAGGGTATTCGCCGCCGCGTATTCGGTCGGCGCACTATCCTGCCCGGGCGCTCCGGGCATCTGTCCCTGTTCGGGAAGCTGCCCGTCCGCGGGCATTTCCGGGGGCGTCTGTCCATCCTCGGGCTGCTGTCCATCGGCGGGCATTTCCGGAGGCGTCTGTCCTTCTCCTTGCTGCGCCTCGCCGTCGTTCTGAAAATCGGGCGGAGTCATGGAGCGCCGATCACCGTTGCTGCCGCCATTGAAATCGAAGGGCTGTTGCGGCAAATCGTTTCCACTGGGCGGGCAGGGCTGCGCGCCGCCGCGGTTTGCGCCGCCATTGGGCCAATTGGGCTGCTGGGGCGGCGTCTGCGTACCGTTTTGACCATTCCGATCATTGGCGCCGTTTCCATCGGGGATTTGTCCGCTCCGATCATTTCGACCGTTCGAATCCGGCATCTGTCCAAATCCCCTGCCGTTCTGCCCGCGATCCTGTCGGGGCTGTTGTTCGGGCATTGAACCGCGCGGATTCTTCCCGCCGCTCTTTCCGGTTTCCACAATCGTGCTCTCGCTCAATGCGCCGCGCTCCAGCGTATCCGCCAGCGCCAAGGGCGCGCTCAGTGTAAGGCAAGCCGCCAACGAAATGGATAATACCTTGCGAATGTGTTTCATTTTCTTTTCCTCCCTATTCAATATTTGGATTGGACCTGTATTGCGTGTTTTTTTCTTTGTTTCCCTTCGACGGGTATAGAATAGCGCCGAAAGCTTGAAATAAGCTTAAACAAAATCAAAAAGCGTAAATTATTTGTCTATCCGCAAAAAAAGCAATTGCTCCGTCCATTCCGGAAACAATCGCTTTTTTTGCATTTCACACAGGTAGAAAAAAACTATATCATCATTCGCCGTTTATTTCGTCATCAGGTTCAATGCCCGCGCCGCGTCCGCGATGATTTGCGCATGGTCGAACGCCAATTTTTCGCCCTCCGGCAGCTCGACGCACGCCACGCCTTCCTCATTCTTCACAATATCGAACCAGCCGGTCTCCGCCGCGTCATCGCCGGCGATCGCCGTTTGCAACCCCTGCTCCACGCACACGGCGTACGCCACGGAGACCGTCCATCCCCTCGGATCGCGTCCGGGCGCGCTGTATACGTTGACCAGCGTGAGCGGCAGACCTTCCAGATGGGTCTCCTCCGCCAGCTCTCGCGCCGCTGTCTGCTCAATGGTCTCGCCCATATCGGCAAAACCGCCCGGCAATGCCCACTGCCCCAAAAACGGATGCCCGCCCCGCCGAATCAACAGAAGCTTGCACCCTGTCTCTCCTTTTGCGAACACGGCAATATCCGCCGTGAGCGCGGGCTTGGGATAATTCTTCTGGCGATAGCGCTCTATGGCTTCCACTTCGGTCAAACCGCGCTTATCCTTCAAAGGATTCATGTCGTCACCTCGATATGTTGAATCAGTCCGTTGAGAAAGGAAGCCAAGGAAAACGAAAAGGGACAATGAAGGCGCTTACATAAACGTAAGCAGCTCAATTGCCTTTTTTTACTTTACGCCCACCGCGGAAGTCCCCGCAGCAAAACGCTTTGGGGGTAATTTCTGCGGTTGTGCCCTTGATCGGCGATCTGTGGCAGGATCAAACGATCCTGCCACCAGCATAACGCTTTTGCGCTTAGAAGTCTACCACGGTATCGTAATAGCAGCACTTGAGCAGCTTCTCCATCTCCTCCTGACTGGGCTGACGGGGATTGGAGCCGGTGCAGGCATCGCCAATGGCGTTTTTCGCGATATCGGGCAAGCGCTTGAGGAATACCTCTTCCGATACAAAACCCTGCTCTGCGGGATAGCTGTCCGCGCCGTATTTGCCAATGCAGTGCGGAATGTTCAACTGGTCGTTCATATCGCGCAGGAAGGCGATCAGCTTCGAAACCTTAATATCGTCCGAATCGTTCGCTTCGGCAATGCCCATATAGTCCACGATCACACCGTAGCGCTTCTTAGCGGTCTCATCCTTGGCGTTGAAAGCAATTACCTTGGGCAGATACATGGCGTTTGCCGCGCCGTGAATGATATGCGCGCCATAATCGGCGAACGCCGCGCCCGTCTTATGCGCCATGGAGTGCACGATGCCCAACAGCGCGTTGGAAAACGCCATACCCGCGAGACACTGCGCGTCGTGCATACGGTCGCGCGCGGGCATATCGCCATTGTAGGAAGGCACCAAATCCTTCATAATCATCTCGATGGCGTGAATGGCGAGCGGATCGGTGTAGTCGCTGTGCGCGGTAGATACGTACGCCTCGATCGCGTGCGTCATGGCGTCCATACCGGTGTGCGCCACCAGCTTTTTGGGCATGGTCTCGGCGAGCTCCGGATCCACAATCGCTACGTCAGGCGTAATTTCAAAATCCGCAATGGGGTACTTAATGCCCTTGGCATAATCAGTAATGATGGAGAACGCGGTTACCTCGGTCGCCGTGCCGCTGGTGGAGGATACCGCACAGAAGCGCGCCTTGCGCCTGAGTTCAGGAATACCGAACACCTTGCACATATCCTCGAAGGTGCATTCCGGATATTCGTACTTAATCCACATCGCCTTCGCCGCGTCGATCGGGCTGCCGCCGCCAATGGCGACAATCCAATCCGGACCGAACTCCTGCATGACCGCCGCGCCCTTCATCACAGTTTCAACGGACGGATCGGACTCGATGCCCTCGAACAGGGTCACCTCCATGCCCGCCGTCTCAAGGTACTGCTTGGCGCGATCCAGAAAGCCGAAGCGCTTCATAGAGCCGCCGCCTACGCAAATAATCGCCTTTTTCCCCTTCAGGTTCTTCAAATTCTCCAATGCGCCCTTGCCAAAGTAAATGTCTCTCGGAAGCGTAAATCGTGCCATTTTTCCCATTCCTCCCTTTTTGTATTTCAGCGGCGCGAATCGCACGCGCCGTTGCAAGCTCCGGTTTCCGTGTGACTTTCCTTGAATAACAAAAACAGGATATATTCAGACCTTGGTCCGATATGTCCTGCTTCATTTGCTTTAAGCGCATACGCCCCATTCCTGCGCGTGACAACACGCGCCTCACGGAGCGTTTCACCCACGCATACGGCGTTCTCAGGGGACATATCGTTCTTTAGTCCGAAGAATCGATCATCGTTTTTACAGGCAGGTCTTCTGACTCAGCTTCATCGCCCGAGCCCCTTCTCAACTCTATACAAGTCAATGGATATGGCTCGTGGCTCCGCTTCACAGCAGCGGTCCTGTCGGAGAATCGCACTCCGTTCCCTATTCTCTCTGTTCGCCCGCGCCCATGTCCATCGACCTTTCGCAAGCAAATAGAGCACCTGTAAATACCCGCATATTCAATTATGTTATAAGTATAGCACTTCTTTTTCTATTTTTCAACCGCAAAATATATTTTGCACGAATTGGCGCATCTGCTCCGGCGATTTGCGCGCAGCGCTAAAATATTACAATCTTGTAAATTTACGGAATTATATCCCCCCATGGGGCTTGCGGGGGCAGTGTGACCGCCTGTACAATACCAACCATGAAGCATGCTTTCTCGTTACACCCATCACACGCAAAGGAGAACACCCCTCATGAAAAAGCGCATCGCTCTGATCCTCGCCGCGCTCATGCTGCTCACTTCCCTGTCCGCTCTTGCGGAGGGCACGCTGGTATACGGCAGCGGCGACTACACTCGCATCAATCCCGCCATTGACGAACACGGCGAAATCAACCTGCTCATTTTCAACGGTTTGACCGCGCACGATGCGGACAATAACGTAGTCCCCTGCCTCGCCCAGAGCTGGGAATACGATGAGAGCACCCACACCTACACCTTCCATCTGGCGCAGGGCGTAACCTTTCACGATGGCGAACCCTTCACCGCCGAGGACGTGAAGTTCACCATTGAAGCCATTATGGACCCCGCCAACGAGTCCGAAATCCATTCGAACTACGAAGACGTAAAGGAAATTCGCGTGATTGACGACAGCACCGTTGAATTCGAACTGTCCGGCAACAACGCGGCGTTTCTGGAATACATGACCATCGGCATACTGCCCAAGCACCTGCTCGAGGGCGAGGATATGCAAACCAGCGATTACTTCCGCTTCCCCATCGGCACCGGTCCCTACAAGCTGGAGCGCTGGGACGAAGGTCAGGCGATTACGCTGGTTAAGAACGAGGATTACTTCCTCGGCGCACCCAATATCGACAGCGTGGTCTTCAAAATTGTGGAAGACGACAACGTCAAGGCGCTGCAGCTCAAGTCCGGCGAGCTCAATATGGCGCAGGTGACCCCCAGAGACGCGCAGCTGTTCGAAAACGATGATCAATTCGTCATTGATCGCATGAAGACCAGCGACTACCGCGGCATTATGTACAATTTCTGGAACCCCTACTGGCAGGAGAATAAGGATTTAATTCCCGCCATCAATTACGCCATTGATCGCGAAGCGATGATCTCCGCGGTACTGCTGGGGCAGGGCGACGTGGCGTATGGTCCGCTGCAGCGCAACATATACAACAACGAAAATGTAGAGCACTACGATTATAACCCCGAAAAAGCGGTGGAAATTCTGGAGTCCATCGGCTGCGAACGCGGCGACGACGGCTTCTTCTACCGCAACGGCGAGAAAATCTCCTTCCCCATCAACTGCCGCGCGGGCGATCAGGTGCGCATCGATCTGGCGCAGATCGCCGCTCAGCAGCTCGAGGCGGTCGGTATTGAGATGATCGTGGAAATTCCCGCCACTGTGGATTGGGGCACGCAGTACGCGTTCCTCATCGGCTGGGGCAGCCCGTTTGACGCGGACGACCACACCTACAAGGTGTTCGGCACCGATCAGGGCAATAACTACAGCGGCTATTCTAACGCCACCGTGGACGAAACCCTGCTCGCCGCGCGCGGTACGTTTGATACCGACGCACGAGCGGAAGCATATGCCGAATTCCAGAACGCGCTGGCAAACGACCCTGCTTACACCTTCTTCTGCTATATCGACGCCGATTACGTGGTAGACAGCCGCGTACAGGGCATTACGCTCGATACGGTGCTGGGACACCATGGGGTAGGCATATTCTGGAATGTCGCCGAATGGACGATGGAGGGCTAACCGCCGCCGCGTTCAGGCTCGTACCCAATCGGACTTTGGGGTTCAAATCACACCCCAAAGTCCTTCATTGCGTTTTGCAAGGGAGAAAAAATGGGAAATTTGCTGGAAATTAAAAACCTTTCTGTGAGCTTCGATACGCCTGCGGGAGAAGTACAGGCGGTGCGAAACGTGTCTCTTTCGCTGCCCGCGGGCAAGGTATTGGCGTTGGTGGGAGAATCCGGCTGCGGCAAAAGCGTACTGTGCCGCTCCATTATGAAGCTGCTGCCGCGCACCGCTTCCATCCGTTCGGGCAGCATTGCGGTAGACGGCGTGGATATCACACGCTATCGCGAGCGCGATATGCGCAAGCTGCGCGGCAGTATGTTTTCTATGGTATTTCAGGATCCCATGACCGCCCTAAACCCCGTAATGCCCATCGGCGAACAGATTGCGGAAGCGGTCCGCGCGCACAATAAGCGCATATCCCGCGCCGAAGCCTACGCGCGCACGCTGGAGCTGATGGCGCTGGTGGGCATCGAGCAGCCGGAGGAGCGCAGTCGCCTATATCCCTACAGCTTTTCCGG
>JAFUAR010000152.1 GCA_017460585.1 Clostridia bacterium | reverse complement strand
TTTGCGGACGAGCCCACCACCGCGCTGGACGTAACCATACAGGCGCAAATTCTCGACCTGTTTCGGCAAATTCAACGCAACTTGGGCACCGCTACGCTGTTCGTTACCCACGATCTAAGCGTAGTCGCGCGGGTCGCGGACTATGTCGCGGTCATGTACGCGGGAAAAATCGTAGAAACCGGTACGGCGGAGGATATTTTCTACGATGCGCGCCACCCCTATACACAAGGGCTCCTACAGGCGCTGCCCGCCCGCGCGCGCGGCGAAAACGAATTAAAGGCGATTCCGGGTATGCCGCCCTCGCTCATCCATCCCCCTAAGGGAGACGCCTTCGCCTGCAGAAACGACTTTGCGCTGGGCATCGATTACGTGGAGGAACCGCCCATGTTCCAAATCAGCCCCACCCACGCCGCCGCGACTTGGCTGCTCGATCCGCGCGCGCCACAGCATTTCCAGCCAACGGGAGGAACGCCCCATGCCGCAAAATGAGTTGGTTCGCGTAGAACACCTGACGCATCGCCTTCGATTGACGCGCAAGCTGTTTGTCCCCGCGGTGAGCGACGTATCCTTCGGCATACGCCAAGGGGAAATATTGGGCATTGTGGGTGAATCCGGATCGGGCAAATCCACTGTAGCCCGCTGCCTGATGGGCATATTACAGCCCGCCGCAGGGCGCATTTGGGTGGAGGATATCGATATTACCGCCGCCCGAATTCCCAAAGCCGACCGGCAGCGCCTGCAGCGCGAGCGACAGATTATATTTCAGGATTCCGCTTCCTCGCTCAATCCTCGCATGAGCGTGCGGCGCATACTGTCCGAGCCGCTTTGCATTCACGGCGTCGCCCGCGGCAAGGCGGAGCGCGAAAGGCAATTGGTGCAAAACCTCGGCTACGTCGGGCTGGATGCCGGAATACTCGACGCCCGACCAAGCGAGCTCTCCGGCGGACAGCGCCAGCGCGTCAGCATCGCCCGCGCGCTGCTCATGGAACCGAAGCTGCTCATCGCGGACGAGCCCATTGCCTCGCTGGATGTTTCCATTCAGGCGCAAATCGTCAACCTGTTTCGGCACTTGCAGCGCGAACACGGCTTTACCTTCCTATTCATCGCGCATGATCTGGCAATGGTGGAATTCCTGTGCGATCGCGTAGGCGTTATGACCCGCGGCAGGCTGGTGGAGCTCGCGCCCACCCGCGCGCTCTACGATCATCCCCTGCACCCCTATACGCGCGCGCTGCTGGCATCCATGCCCATTCCCGACCCTCGAATCGAACGGGAGCGTGAAATTGCCGTATGGCGCGAGCCCGAATCCGTCGCCCACCGCGAATGGACGCAGGTCGAACCCGAACACTTCGTATTATTGGAGCAATCACATGATTAAAGGCGGAAAATGGATTCCCTATCTGCTTAGAAAGCTCGCGCTGTTCATCGCGAGCGTATTGGCGCTCTCCATAGTGGTATTCGCGATATCGCGCCTTTCACCCGGGGATCCGTTGGTTTCCTACTACGGAGACCGCACCGAAAAAATGACCCCCGCCGAACGCGCGCAGACTATGGAGCGCCTTGGATTGAACGCGCCCATGCATGTGCAGTATGTGCGCTGGCTGACGGGCGCGCTGCGCGGCGAATTTGGCATATCCTATAAGTACAAGCAGGATGTATTGCAGGTTATTTCCGCCCGCATTGGCAACACGCTGCTGCTGGGCGTACCGGGGTTTATTCTCACCTTCGCGCTGGCGCTTCTGCTGGGGCTCGTTTGCGCTTGGCGGGAGGACGGCTGGCTCGATCGAATCCTGAGCCGATTGGGCACCGTATTGAGCTGCGTGCCGGAATTTTGGCTCTCTCTGGTGCTCATTCTCTGCTTCAGCGTGCTATGGCGGCTGCTGCCCAGCAGCGGCGCGTACACCATCGGGCTGGAAAACGACCTAGGCGACCGCCTGCGCCATTTAATACTGCCCATGTCCGTAATGATTATCAGCCACCTGTGGTACTACGCTTATATGATACGCAACAAGCTGCTCGAAGAAATTCGCGCCGATTACGTGCTGCTGGCAAAGTCCAAGGGGCTAAGCCGCGGAAAAATACTGTTTCGCCATTGTCTGCGCGGCATATTGCCCTCCTGCATTAGCCTTATGGCGATCTCCGTGCCCCATATATTGGGCGGTACCTACATCATCGAAACGGTATTTTCCTACCCCGGCATCGGCACGCTCTCATACGAAAGCGCGCGCTGGAAGGACTACAATATGCTCATGGTGCTGTGTATGCTGACCGGCATTGTGGTCATACTCGCCAACATACTGGCGCAAATCGTGAACGAGCGCATCGACCCGCGCATTCGCGCGGCGGAGAACGTGGAACAAACGGAGGCAGAGCAAAAATGAGTCATGAACATCACAGCGCGGAGCCCGCGCCAAGACCCGCTCCGCCCATGGAAGCGCTGAGCGGACCTATGCGCTTTCAGGTGGTAGGTCGGCTCGATATGGAAAAACCGTCCGCCGCGGGCAAGCGGCGCAAACGCGTTCCTTGGCTCTCCCTTGTACTGTTGTGCGCCATTGCCATGGGCTGTCTGCTGGCAAACTTCATTGCCCCCGGAAACGCCAACGCCATGGATTTAACCGCGCCGGCGCGCGCGCCTTCCCCCCAATATCCCTTCGGCACTGACATGATGGGGCGCAACATATTCGCCATGATCTGGCACGGCGGGCGCGTCTCGCTGAGCATCGGTCTGCTCGCCACGGTCATCTCCACCGGCATCGCCGTGCTCTACGGCACGGTGAGCGGAACGGGACCCGTATGGCTGGATACGCTCATGATGCGCGCGACGGAAATCTTCCTGAGCGTGCCCTCGCTGCTGATCGTAGTGTTCCTGCAGGCGATCATGGGGTCCTCCAATGCCGTCTCCATCGCCATTGTACTCGGCGCGACGAGCTGGCCGACCATCGCCAAGGTGGTGCGCACGGAGGTGCGCCAGCTGCGCTCCAGCGAATACGTAATCGCCTCCAAATGCATGGGCGGGCGTTTTATGCACGTGCTGCTTCAGCACTTTGCGCCCAACTTTCTCTCCAGCATTATGTTCATGGTGGTAATGAACGTGCGCGGCGCAATCGCTTCGGAATCCACGCTGAGCTTCATGGGGCTGGGACTGCCGCTGGATATCGTTTCGTGGGGCAGTATGCTCTCCAACGCCGACCGCGCGCTGCTGACCGGCGCGTGGTGGATGATTCTTATCCCCGGCATATTTTTGGTAACCACTCTGGTTTGTATGACCAATATCGGCAACGCCCTGCGCAGAGAAGCCAATCGCGGGGAGCGCAATTTGTAAGCGCTCCCCGCGATTGTGCGTAGATTGAACCTTTACTTTTCCCGTAAGCAGGAAAGCGCCGCGTAACCGGCGCCGCGCACCGCGTCTTCCAATACCTTCAATTCCGGCTGCGACTTGCAGCGCACCTTCGCGCTATGCTTGCCGATATCCACCTTCGCCCACACGCCATCCAGCGCGTTTAGCGCGTTTTCCACCCTGCGCGCGCAGTTTTCACAGGTCATACCGCCAATCTCCATGCGCACCGTATAGGGGTAATGCGCCGGATTCCTGTCACCCACGCTCACGCGCGCCTCGCCCTCCTCGCGTTCTCCACAGCACGCGCTGCCCCTACGCGCGCGCCGTGCCGTGCGCCAAACCGCCCACGCGAGCAGCACCGCAATCAGCAGCCCGATTATGATATTTTGCATTGCTTCGTCTCCTCCCGTTTGCCGGCGCAGCTCCACGCGCACGAGGCGCAGCAGCCCGTACAGCCCGCGTTTCCGGCGCGGCGCACATGGCGCACGGCGAAGAACGCCGCGGCAGCTACCAGCGCCAGCAGTACATAATCAATCCATTTCATTCAATCGCACCCTTCAAGCCATTCGTCAAAATCTTTTCGCACTCCATCGGCGTTCGCGTAGGGCACATTTCGCCACAGACGGATACGTCGACGGGGAAAATATAGTCAGCCTAGCCCCAGCGCAAGCCCGATCAAACGCACTGCGAACGCCGCGACCCACGCGACGCCACACTGCCACAACACCACACAGATCGCCCACTTCGACCCGAGCTCCCGCTTGATGGAGGAAATCGCCGCTACACAAGGGGTATACAGCAGGCTGAACACCAGCATGGAAGCGGCGGAAAGCGCGGTAATCGCCGCCGCGGGGCCTTCGCTGTACAGCACCTCCATTA
>JAFUAR010000151.1 GCA_017460585.1 Clostridia bacterium | reverse complement strand
TTACCGGCACCAACGGCAAGACCACGACCACCACTCTGGTGGGTGAAATATTCAAAAACGCGGGCAAAACGACCCACGTGGTGGGCAATATCGGCGTGCCCTATTCCCTGTCCGCCATCCATATGGGCGAGGATGACGTGACCGTATGCGAAATTTCCTCGTTCATGATGGAGACCTCCCGGCAATTTCACCCCCACGTGGCGGCGGTGCTCAATATATCGGAAGATCACATGGATCGCCACCACACCATGGAAAACTACATTGCCCTCAAGGAGCGTATATTTGAAAACAGCGGCGCGGACGACTTTGTGGTGCTCAACTACGACGATCCCGTTACCCGCGATATGGCAAACCGCGCAGGGTGCAAGGCGGTATGGTTTTCCTCCAAGCGCGAAGTGCCCTTCGGCGCATTCACCAAGGAGGGGACTGTGGTGTTCGGCGCGCCCGACGCGTATACCCCAATTTGCCGCGCCGATGAAATCGTAATCCCGGGCGAGCACAACCTGCAAAACGCGCTCGCCGCCGCGGCAATGACCATGCTCTGCGGCGTGTCCGCCCAAGTCGTGGCGCATACGCTGCGCACCTTTCAGGGCGTGGAGCACCGCATCGAGTTCGTGCGCGAGATCAACGGCGTGCGCTTCATCAACGATTCCAAGGGCACCAATGTGGATTCCAGCATTCAGGCGGTGCGCGCCATGAAGCAGCCCACGGCGCTCATTCTGGGCGGATACGATAAGCACTGCGATTTTACCCCGCTGGTGGAGGAAATTCTCAAAGCGCCCATTTCCCGCATCGTATTGATCGGCGCGACCGCGCCGCAAATTGCCGAAACGCTGGATCGCTGCGGCTATACCGCCTACGAGCACTGCGGGCAGAATTTTGAGGGCGCGGTGCGCCGCTGCTTCGAGCTGGCGCAGTCGGGGTGGAACGTGCTGTTTTCGCCCAGCTGCGCAAGCTTTGATATGTTTACGGATTACGAGGCGCGCGGCAGAATATTCAAGGAAATCACCGCCCGCATCGCCCAAGAAGCGGCGAACGCGCAATAAGGGGAGGAACGTATGGCGAATCGGCGTTCGGACCGGCGCACGGCGCTTTTGCTGCTGGCGGGCGTATGCTTAGCCGCGCTGCTGGCGCTGTTTTTGCTGCGCGAGCAGATTTTCGCCGTTCGCGTGATCTTGGTGGAGGGCGAGGGGATTTCCGAGGAGGAAATCGTCCGCCTGTCCGGTCTGCGCTACGGAACGCCGCTCTACGCGGTGGACGAGTCGAGCGTGCGCGAGAAGGTGGAGGCGAGCGGCATTTACGCGTTGGACAGCGTGACCGTGATTCCGCCCAGAACCGCGGTGCTTCAGGCGCATATGCGCAGCAGGGACGCGTGGGTATTCAACGGGGGAACCTATCTGGTGCTGGATAGCGACGGCGTCGCCATAGAGACCACGCGCGAGGACGCGCCCGACTCCGCGGTATACGTGTATGGGCTCGGCGCGACGGGCTACCGGCTAGGTCAAACCGTATCCGCGCCGCAGGCGCGCCTTGCGGCGATGAAGTCGGTGATCGAGGCGCTCAAGACGATGAACGCCATGGCGCTGGCGGCGGATATTCACGTGGAGGACGCGGAGAATATTACGCTGAACACCATGAGCGGCATTGTGGTACAGCTGGGCGACGACGGCGATATGGAGGAAAAGATTCGCTGGATGATTCCCGCCGTGGAGGATTTGAACGCGCGCGGACAGCAGTGGGGCACGCTGGACGTGTCCACCGGCAAAATGGCGGACTATAGGGAATAAGGTTACTGTTCAGCCTACGGCTTCACAGTAGGTGGACGGGGGACACGTCCCCGCCCGCGGCGCGGCGCTCGAATTTTCAATTCGGCGGTGTCCCGCTCGATTCTTTGAATCGACCGGG
>JAFUAR010000150.1 GCA_017460585.1 Clostridia bacterium | reverse complement strand
TACTTCAGGGTGATCTTGATCTGGCCCTGCAGACCGTCGTCGATATAATCAACAGACTTGATGTAGCCTTCGTCCAGCAGGATCTTCGCGATCGCCTTCTTCATGTTGGAAGCGGGCATCGTGACGCTGTCGTGTCTGGCAACCTGGCCGTTGCGGATTCTGGTGAGCATATCCGCGATGGGATCATTAATAACCATTTTGTACCCTCCTTATATTGCCAGATTACCAGCTGGCCTTGCGAACGCCCGGGATCTGACCTGCATAAGCCAGCTCGCGGAAGCAGATACGGCACACGCCATACTTGCGCAGCACCGAGTGGGGACGACCGCAAATGCGGCAGCGGGTATACGCGCGAGTAGAGAACTTCGCCGGACGCTGCTGCTTAACCTTCATGCTTGTCTTTGCCACTTTGAATATCCTCCTTCAATCAAGCCTGAAAGGGCATGCCCAACAGACGGAGCAATTCCTTGGCTTCCTCGTCGGTCTTGGCGGTGGTGACAAATACCATCTCCATGCCGCGGATCTTCTCGACCTTGTCATACTCGATCTCGGGGAAGATCAGCTGCTCACGTACGCCCAGCGCGTAGTTGCCGCGACCGTCAAAGGCCTTGGCGGATACGCCGCGGAAGTCGCGTACACGGGGAAGAACGATCGAGACAAGCATGTCGGTAAACTCATACATACGGTCGCCGCGCAGGGTAACCTTCGCGCCAACGTTCATGCCGGAACGAAGCTTGAAGTTTGCGATGGACTTCTTCGCTTTGGTGACCAGCGGCTTCTGACCGGCAATAATAGTGAGCTCGGATACTGCGGTCTCCAGCGCCTTGGCGTTGTCCTTGCAATCGCCAAGACCCATGTTGATTACAACCTTCTCAAGGCGCGGAATCTCCATCACGTTCTTATAATTGAACTTCTGCTGGAGTGCCGGAACGACTTCCGAGCGATACTTATCCTTTAATCTTGCCACAGAGGTTTTCCTCCTTTACCGTCAGTTGTCGATGGTGGCGCCGCAGGCTTTGCAGACGCGCACCTTCCGACGGGAGGCCTTGCCTTCGCCATCGACAAACTTATGTCCCATCTTGCTGGGCTTTCCGCACTTGGGGCAAACCAGCATGACGTTGGAGGCGTTGATGGGCGCTTCCTGGTCGATGATGCCGCCGGGCATGCCCTGTCCGCGGGGCTTCTGGTGCTTTTTCACCATATTGACCTTTTCGACGATAACGCGACCGGTCTCCGGGAAAACCTTTTGAACCTTGCCCTGAACGCCCTTATCGTCACCGGCAATGACCTGAACGGTATCGCCGCTCTTTACAAACACTTTGGTAGCTGCCATAGTGTACCTCCATTAAAGCACTTCCGGCGCCAGCGAGACGATCTTCATGTAATCCTTCTCGCGGAGCTCGCGTGCGACAGGCCCAAAGATTCGGGTGCCCTTGGGCTGCTTCTGCTCATTGATAATGACGGCTGCATTGTCGTCAAAACGAATATAGGAACCGTCGGGACGACGATACTGCTTGCGGGTGCGAACGATCACGGCCTTAACCACATCGCCCTTCTTCACCTGTCCGCCGGGCGTGGCGCTCTTTACAGAGGCAACGATGACATCGCCGACGCTGCCGGTACGGCGGAACGAACCGCCGAGCACACGGAAGCACATGATTTCCTTTGCGCCGGAATTATCGGCGACCTTCAATCGAGTTTGAGGCTGAATCATTGTAAATCTTCCTCCTTGCCTTGCGGCTTACTTCGCCTTTTCGATGATCTCTACCAAACGCCAGCGCTTGTCCTTCGACAGTGGACGGCATTCCATTACGCGAACGGTATCGCCTACGCCGCACTCGTTGTTCTCATCGTGTGCCTTAAACCGCTTCGTTCTGTTCATAATCTTGCCGTACAGCGGATGCTTTACGCGGTTGCGAATTTCAACCACGATGGTCTTGTCCATCTTATCGGAAACAACGACGCCGGTACGAGTCTTGCGCATTCCTCTTACTTCAGCCATTTTCATTGCCTCCTTTCATTACGCCTTCTGCCCCATCTCGCGCATCACGGTCTTTACGCGAGCGATGTCCTTACGGCAATCGTTGATCGCGGCAGTATTCTGCAACTGACCGGTCGCAAGCTGGAAACGGAGATTGAACAGTTCGCTCTTCTTGGCTTTGAGATCGGTGTCGAGCTCCGCCAGTGTCTTGGCACGAAGGGCCTTCAGGTTATCATTGGTCTTCATTGCTCTTCACCACCCTCTACCTGCGCAGGTTGTTCTCTCTTAATAAACTTGGTCTTGATGGGCAGCTTGTGGGAAGCCAGACGCAGCGCCTCGCGCGCGACCTCTTCGGATACGCCGCCAATTTCAAACAGCACGCGACCGGGCTTTACCACCGCAACCCAGTATTCGGGCGCGCCCTTACCGGAACCCATTCGAGTCTCGGCCGGCTTCGCGGTGATGGGCTTATCGGGGAAAATCTTAATCCAGACCTGACCGCCGCGCTTGGTGGAACGGGTCATGGCCTGACGAGCCGCCTCAATCTGGTTGGAAGTAATCCAGCCGGGCTGAGTCGCTACAATACCATACTCACCATAGGCGAGGAAATTGCCGCGCTGGGCCTTGCCCTTCATGCGACCGCGCATCTGCTTACGATGCTTGACTCTCTTCGGCATCAGCATGACTTATTTCCCTCCTTCATTCCTTCTCTTGCCATCATAGCGGCGGCGATTCTCCCTCGGTACGGGCAGATCCACGCTGCCGATCAGCTTGTTGTCCTTATTGAGAACCTGTCCCTTGTAGATCCATACCTTTACGCCAATGCGACCATAGGTGGTCTTCGCCTCGGCAAAGCCGTAGTCGATATTCGCGCGCAGGGTCTGCAGCGGAATAGAGCCCTCGTGATAGCCTTCGGAACGGGCGATATCCGCGCCGCCCAGACGACCGGAGACGGAAGTCTTAATGCCCTTCGCGCCGGACTTCATCGCACGACCGATGGTCTGCTTCATCGCGCGGCGGAAGGAAATACGCTTCTCAAGCTGCTGCGCGATG
>JAFUAR010000149.1 GCA_017460585.1 Clostridia bacterium | reverse complement strand
GGATGTGGGTACGGTGTTGTCCGCTTCGCAAATCTCCGTAACTTCTAGCATTGTGGCACTTTATACAATGGAGGCAATGGATTAAACTTTATGGAAAAGGAAAATATCGAACGCTTGAACGCGCTTACGGCGTTGTCCCGTTTGCGCGCGTTGACTGAGGAAGAGCAGCAGGAACGCCAGCATCGGCGGCAGGAGTATTTAAAGGCGTTTCGCAATCAGTTCAGGCAGCAGCTGGATAATACAGTGGTGGAATATCCGGATGGCAGCAGAGTGCCGCTTAGGGAAGCGGCGGATCGAAATGAATCGGGAGGTAAAAACCATGGATGAATTGGATATCATCGTGTTTGAAGATGCCGAGGGTAATGAGATTGAAATGGAAATCATCGATTACCTGTTCTACGAGGGAAACGAATATGTAATTCTCTCCGGCAAGGATCCGGACGACGAACAGGATGAGGGCGTATACGTTTTACAGGTGGTTCCGATCGAAGGCGACGAGGAAAATGAAGAATTCGTACCGATCGACGAAGCGCTTGCGGAAAAGGTGCTGAACGTGTACCGTACCTCCGAACCTATGGATGAATTGGAATAAATTTCCTTCCTTTTAGCGAATTTAGCGACGCCGCAGCGCGTCGTTTTTTTATACTTGACTTTATATTCACGCAGCGCGTACAATGCATTTGAGGAGCAATTCAATATTGAGGAGGTATCGTCATAATGGATCAAAATATGTATCAACGAAACGCTTTGCTCGCTCAGAAGGTCATTAAAGGGCTCGAAAGCCGTAATATGTCGGGCTATTACGCGCCGGATCGGAATAGTGCGCTTCAGCTTGCATTATCTCTCATTCCGGAGGGCAGCACAGTAACGATGGGCGGAGGAATGAGCGTACACGAAATCGGTCTGCCGCAAGCGCTCAAAGCGGGCAATTTCCATTTTATTGATCGCGACGCCTATGAGGACAAGCGCGCGGCGATGCTCGCCGCTTATGATGCGGATGTGTTTCTTTCCAGCGCTAACGCCATAACCGATGATGGTATAATGATCAATATCGACGGCAACTCCAACCGCGTGTCCGCCATTGCGCAGGGTCCCAGAAAGGTCGTATTCATCGTGGGGCTCAATAAGGTGTGCTGCGATGTGGATGCGGCGATGAAGCGCGCCAGAAATGTTGCCGCGCCGAGCAACGCCCAACGATTCAATATTGTCACACCGTGTAAAAAAACGGGATCGTGTTTGAACTGTAAATCGCCCGATACCATTTGCTGCCAGATATTGATTACGCGTTATTCTCGCCATAAGGATCGAATTCACGTTATTCTGGTGAACGACAATTTAGGCTTTTAAGAAAGTCTGGTGCACAGGGGGAGCGGCAATTATGTTTTGCCGCTCCCGATCTGCAATGGAATACGACACAATATCTCGACTAAATGTCTGGCAAAAGCGCAGGCATAAAAGCAAGAAAAAATCCACGCGATTACCGTCAATTTTTCAATTGCGCCGTAGACATCGCCACATTGGCTATGGTAAAATAGCTATCAATAAATAGGGAGATCGTTGATCGCCCGTGAAAGCGAAGCTGAAAATATGCTGGATAGCCATGTAAAATTTCATTCCGCCAATGGTAAGCGATTGGTGCTGATCGTAGATGACGAGGCAATCAATCGCGAAATGCTGAGCTTTGTATTGAATGATCAATACGAATTGATATATGCGGAAAATGGCGAGCAGGCGCTCGCGCTGGTGAATACCCACTTCGATACCTTGAGTCTCGTGCTGTTGGATTTGAATCTTCCGGATATTCACGGCTTGGATATACTAAGAACCATTAAAGCCGATCCGCATCTTTCGCATCTGCCCGTCATCGTGCTCACATCCGATAAAGAAGCCGAGGTGGAAAGTCTCACCATTGGCGCGAGTGATTTTATTCCCAAACCTTATCCTATGCCCAAGGTGGTGCTCGCACGTGTGCTGCGCTCCATCGAGCTTTCCGAAGATCGCGATATTATTCGTTCCACGGAACGAGATCATCTCACAGGGCTGTACAATCGCGAATACTTTTATCGCTATGCCGAACAGTTCGATATGCACCACAAGGATATGTCTATGGATGCCATTGTGGTGGATGTGAACCACTTTCTCATTATAAATGAACGCTATGGTAGGGATTACGCCGACGGTGTGCTGCGGCGCATTGGCGAGCGAGTACGTGAAATTGTGAAGGATTCCGGCGGTATCGTATGTAGACGTGAGGCGGATACCTTCCTCGTATACTGTCCGCACCGCACGGACTATCTGGCGATACTGGAAAACGCTTCAAGGGGACTTTCCGGTGTGGACGGGGCGGATAATCGAGTGCGCTTGAGAATGGGCGTGTACTCCGAAGTGGACAAGTCCATAGACATTGAGCGGCGCTTTGATCGGGCCAAACTGGCGGCGGATACCGTGCGCAATAGCTTTGTGAAGGCGATCGGAATTTATGATAACGCGCTGCATGAATCCGAAATATTCACTGAACGACTATTGGAGGATTTCCAGAGGGCGGTGGATGAGAAGGAGTTTCAGGTCTATTACCAGCCTAAATTCGATATCCGTCCCGCGGAACCCGTTCTGTGCAGCGCGGAGGCGTTGGTGCGCTGGAAGCATCCGCAGCTGGGTATGATTAGTCCCGGCGTGTTTATTCCGCTGTTTGAAAACAATGGACTCGTTCAGCGATTGGATAGCTATATCTGGCGGGAGGTCGCCCGCCAGCAGCGTGAATGGAAGGATCGAATCGGATTCTCCGTGCCGGTCTCCATCAATGTTTCCAGAATTGATATGCTGGATACCAAGCTGGTGGAGCATATGCGCGCGCTGCTCGAGGAATTTCGTCTGGAATACGGAGATATGCATCTGGAAATTACGGAATCCGCTTATACGCAGGATTCCGAGCAGATTATCGAAACGGTAAATCAGCTGCGCGAAGCGGGTTTCATGATTGAAATGGACGATTTTGGCTCCGGTTATTCTTCGCTTAACATGATTTCTACTCTCCCGGTAGACGCGCTCAAGCTGGATATGCAGTTTATTCGCAACGCCTTTAGCGAGCGCCGCGATACGCGAATGCTGGAGGTCGTGATTGAAATTGCCGATTCACTGGGCGTGCCGACCATTGCCGAAGGCGTTGAGACCGCGGAGCAGATGTTTACGTTGAAGGCGATGGGCTGCGATATTGTGCAGGGCTATTATTTCTCCCGACCGATTCCGGTAGACGAATACGAGAAGTTTTTGCTCAAGCACCGCCCGAAACCGCTCGAGCAGGATGAGAGGGAGCATTCGCGGCATTCCGAGCGATCGTCAATGCCGGATAAATTCACTTACGATGCGCTGCATGATCCGCTTACGGGGTTGTATAACCAGAGCGCATTTGAAATGTTGCTCAGAGATGCGGACCCAAACCATATTGCCGTGCTCATGGTAAGTGTAGACGATTTCAGAAGTGTAGTCGCGGAAAAGGGAAGCGAAATCGGCGATCAGGTCATCCGGAAGGTGGCGAAGGTGTTGCGCCATAGCTTCCGCTCGGTGGATTTTATTTGCAGGATCAATCGCGATGAATTTGCGGTCATCATGTCGCGCGTGAATAGCGCCATGCGCAAAACGGTGTTTGATAAGGTGGAACGTGCAAACGAGCTGCTCATGCGCTCTGAGGAGGATTTGCCGCCTGTATCGCTGAGCGTCGGTGTGGCGTTTGCCGACCGTGAGAATCCGCAGGGCGATATTGTGCAGGATGCGGATACCGCGCTGTTTCGTATGAAGCAGGTGCGCCGCTGCGGCTGCGCGATT
>JAFUAR010000148.1 GCA_017460585.1 Clostridia bacterium | reverse complement strand
CTACGGCTTCACAGTATGTGGACGGGGGACACGTCCCCCGCCACTGCCACCCCCTCAGGTTTTGCTGAAACCGCTACGCGGTTTCCGGGCGCAAAACCTACAAGGAAGCGGACACTTGGTCCGCGTCCTCGCGGCGTACACGCCGCCGCTGCGGATTGAACGTCGGGGGTTGCGACCCCCGACACCCCCATAGGGTGAATGGTAACGGCGCTTTTGAAATAAATTAATAAAAAAGTGGTGTCAAATTGTGGACTGAAATCCCAAATTATGCTATAATGGTGGTAAGTAGTGGCAAGAAAGGAGGCGCGATTCATGGTTGCGGAGTTTTCCGGTAATTTTTCCCACAACATCGATCCCAAGGGTCGCGCCACCATTCCATCCATTTATCGCAGGGATCTGGGCGACCAGTTTACCCTCGGCATGAACCAGCAGCTCAACGCGCTGGCGCTCTATCCCAAGGAGGAATGGGCGCAAATCAGCGCGCAGCTCAACCGTATTCCCGTGAGCGACGCAAAGGGCATGGCGTATGTGCGCATGATTAAGGCGTTTTCCTATCCGGCGCAGTCGCTCGATGGGCAGGGGAGGCTGCTGCTCCCCGCCGTGCTGCGGGAGAAGGCGGGCATGGATAAGGCGATTACCTTTGTGGGCATGGGTCGCTTTTTGGAAATATGGGATGCGGATCGCTTCGCCGCCTTCTGCTCCGCCTCTGAAACGAGCTTTGAGCAGCTCATGGATTATGTGAACGATCGCTATTTTGGCGCGGACCATTCGTAAGCGGGAGGTGCGGAATATGAGCAATCGACCCAAACGGAATCCGCGCGCGCTGTATCGCAGATGGTTCGCCCTCGGCGTGTTTGTATTTTGCGCGCTTGCGGCATTGATCGCCGCGGTGCGCCTCGGCGGGCAAAATCGGGAGCTGCGCGCCGTGGAAAACGAGCTGGAGCAATTGGAGCGCGAAACCCAAAATCTTGAAATGTGCATTCGTCAAGCCTATAATTTGAATTCAATCGGGCAGCGCGCCGAATTACTGGGTATGCAGCAGCCGGAGGAAGAGCAGCTTCGCGTCATCCGCCTGCCCCAGCTTCCGGGCGATACCACCCAGTATTCCGTATCCAACGTGACGAGCGCGGATCAATCGGAAGAATAATATGTAGAAACTTTGTTTGCAATTCACACCAGGAGGCTTTCATGAAGCTGAACGAGTTGACGATAAATCTCCCCGAAGGATATTCCATTTTGGGTGATCCTGAGGTCGAAATTCTGTCCCTGTGCGCCGATTCCAGAAAGGCGAAAGCGGGGGCAATATTCTTTTGCACCCCGGGGCTCAATTGCGACGCGCACGATTTTGCGCCGCAGGCGGTCGCCGCGGGCGCGGTCGCGCTGGTGGTAGAGCGCGCGCTCGATTTGCCCGTATCGCAGGTGCTGGTGCCCAACGTGCGCATGGCGCTTTCCTATATGGCGGCGCAGTTCTACGATCAGCCCGCGCAAAAAATGACCATGATCGGCATTACCGGCACCAAGGGGAAGACGACCACCAGCTTTCTGGTGAAGTCCATTTTGGAGGCGGCGGGCAAAAAGACCGCGCTCATCGGCACGGTGTGTTCCATGATCGGCGAGGAAACCATTCCCGCCAATTTGACCACGCCCGATCCCATCGTGACCCAGTCGCTGCTGGCGCGCATGGCGCAGGCGGGCTGCGAGTGCGTGGTGATGGAGGTATCCGCCCACGCGCTGGATATGTATCGTCTGGCGGGCATTCGCTTTCAGGTGGGCGCGTTCAGCAATTTTTCGCAGGATCACTTGGATTACTTTGCGGATATGGACGCCTACTTCGAGGCGAAAATGCGCTTTATGCAGCCGGACATGACCGAGCAAATCGTGTACAATATCGACGATGAGCGCGTGAGCGAGGGCGTGCGCGCGCTGGGGCGCACGGCGTTGCGCGTGGGCATTCGCGAAAGCAGCGATATCTACGCCAACGATATCGAAATATCCGAAACGGGCACCCGCTTTCAAATGACTTGGCACAAGCGCTTCCGCGTGCCGGTGTCGCTTCAGGTGGCGGGCATATTCAACGTGTACAACGCGCTGCTCGCCGCGGGCATTTGCGTGTGCGCGGGAATCGGTCCGACCGCTATACAGAAGGGCTTGGAGAGCGTGCGGGCGGTGCCCGGGCGAATCGAGCTTTTGCAGACCAATTAGCCTTATCGCGTGATACTGGATTACGAGCATTCGCCCGAAAGCTTGGAAAATATACT
>JAFUAR010000147.1 GCA_017460585.1 Clostridia bacterium | reverse complement strand
GCCATAGTGGTCGCGCGGTTTTAATGCCTTTGCCGATTGATACCGCGCGAATCAATTCATGGCGCGAAATGCGCCATACGCCGAGGAGAAGATTTTCATGAAGACCGCTGTGGAAAAGCTAATGATACTCGCTTTGTTGCTTGGCGCGGGGGTCATGCTGTTTATGCCGATGCGTTCCGGACGGGAAGAGGTGCTTACGCTCAATATCGAGCGTTGCGATATGGAAATTGGGCAATCGTTCCGTTTGGAATACGCGCTCGATTCCGCTCAGGCGCAAACGGTTACATATACCTCCGATCATCCTAATATTGCAGCGGTGGACCAGGGCGGATTGGTAACAGCCGTGTCGCCCGGCAGCGCTGTGATTCGCGTACAGGCAAACGGCGGAGCGTTTGATGTGGCTCAGATCAATGTGAGCGGCGTTGCGGTTACGGAGCTGGTGATGAACACTGAAACGCTGGAAATGGAAAAGGGCGAGGTCAGCGGGCTATCCGTACGAACCAACGCCAACGCCACGCAGCCGGAGGTGAGTTGGCGCAGTCTTAATGAAAATATTGCACGAGTAGATGCGCAGGGTCAGGTGACCGCTGTCGGCGCGGGAAGTACGAGCGTTATTGCTTCGTCCGCTTCAGGGCTTTTTGCCTCTGCGCAGGTTAAAGTGAATGTACGCGCTATGGCGGTACAGATCACGCCGGAAAATTTGACCGTGGGCGTGGGAACAGTGCTGCCATTGCGGGTGCGTTTCCTGCCGGAAGATGCCACGGATACCGCTGCGCAGTGGGCGGCGAATGCTCCGGATGTGGTCTCTATGCGTCCGGATGGCACGCTTACCGCTGTGGGAACGGGAAGCGCCACGGTTACAGTGACCACAGCGCAGGGTTTAACCGCATCCACACAGGTTCGTGTAGAGCCCGCCACGCGCGATTTTCGGGTCAATATGACGGAGCTTACATTGGAGCGCGGCGAACGCTATCCGCTCACGGCGGAGTTTATCGATAGTGAAGGCAAAGTAGATCGCTCGGTCGATCATCATGTGGAATGGGCGAGCTCTGATCCGTCCGTAGCGGAGGTTCAGGATGGTATGATCATTGCGCGTGCATCGGGTCGAGCGGTAGTGGGCGCGCGGGCGGATGGCTTTCTGGCTGAGTGTGTGGTTCGGGTAAGGACTACGGTCAGTGAAATACTGCTGGATGAAACGCAAATATACCTACTGCGCGACGGGACCGACCAGACCATACAGCTCAATCCCAAAGTTGTGCCCGAGGATGCGGACGATACGCGTATTCGCTATGCTTCGGATAACGAGCTGGTCGCGACTGTTTCACAGGATGGCGTTGTGACTCTGACCGGCGGATACGGCACCGCTCTCATCTCGCTTACAACCTCCGGCGGGGCGCGCGCGGAGTATGCCGTGCATGTGGTAATGGAGCTTCCGCAGGAAGTTGCGGAGGAATAAAATACATTCAGCCGGACGTTTGTTGCAAAAACGTCCGGCTGAAATGGTCACAGTGTTGTTATACGCGCGCCTTTAAGAAATCGACCGCTAGCGCGATGTCCTTGGCGGGATTGTCGCCAACCTCGCGTTCTATGGTGAGAAAACCGTGATAACCGATTTCTTCCAGCGCCTTGAGATAGCGGTCAAAGGGCACATCGCCCTCACCCAGCGGCAGTTCGATAAATGCGGGACTGGTTACGGGTTCCGCTTCAACCACTCGATAGATGATTTCCGGATCCAGATCGTACAGCTTGCGCCCGTCCTTGGCATGGGTATGCACAATATAATCTTTTAAGGTATAGACCGCCTGTGTGGGATCATCGCCGGTGACCATTACAAAGTTGGCGGGATCGAGATTGACCGCTACGCCTGTGGAATGCAGCGTATCGAGAAACGT
This sequence comes from Clostridia bacterium, assembly GCA_017460585.1. Classification (GTDB taxonomy): domain Bacteria; phylum Bacillota; class Clostridia; order Christensenellales; family Aristaeellaceae; genus Faecivicinus. The sequence continues at coordinate 603 of JAFUAR010000147.1, read as the reverse complement.
CTTTAGAGTCTCGGCGCGCTCCGGACCGGTCTCTACTGAAAAGTGTGCGTTCATTTGATCTGCGTAAGCGGCGAGCTCGCCGCACGCGTCCTGCAATATCGCGTAGCGTGGATGAGCGGGGTCTGTGGGTACTACGCCGATGTGCGTGGTGACGATATTGGTGTTTAAATCTTTGGCGAGGTCGAGAATACGTTTGCTTGCCTCGATCAGTTTAGGATTCTTTACTGGGTCACCGAAGCCATGCCCTAAATCGCCGCATAGCGCGGATATGGTAATTCCGTGATCCTCCACCATGTGCAGGAAATCCCTGCGCGCCTGCGCCGATAACTTTTCCGGCGAGAGTTCGCCATAGGTGGCGTATACCTGCACACCCTGCACACCCAACGCAGCTGCCTGACGGAGTGACTCCTCTATACCGGTACGGAATGATTCGAGCAGTACGCCTATGGAAAATTTTGCCATAGAATATCCCTCCTGTCCGATTAATGGATAGCATTATTATACGCATGGAAGCCGACGATTTCAAGCCCCAATTCGGTTCGTTCAACAAGCGCCTTTCGTTACATAAATGGATGTTCGTATTGCGATGTACGATCTTTAGAG
>JAFUAR010000146.1 GCA_017460585.1 Clostridia bacterium | reverse complement strand
TACGAATATATATTTCCCAAAGTGCTCAAGGAGTACGATCCGGATACGTTCTATTGGCCGGCTTCTCCTTCCTCCGGCGGCGCGTTCGATGCCCCGAACGACCCCAACCGTGGAGACGTGCACTATTGGGATGTGTGGCACGGCAATAAGCCCTTTACCGAGTACCGCAAGTTCTTCTTCCGCTACGCCTCGGAGTTCGGCTTCCAGGCTTTCCCGAGCCTCAAAACAGTGGAGAGCTTCACGCTGCCCGAGGATCGGAACATTTTCTCCTATGTGATGGAGAAGCACCAGCGCAACAACGCCGCGAACGGCAAGATTATGAATTATCTCGCCCAGACGTTCCTCTATCCGGGGGATTTCGATACAATGCTGTACGCTTCGCAGCTTTTGCAGGCGGAGGCGATTCGCTACGGGGTGGAGCACTGGCGGCGCTACCGCGGCAGGTGTATGGGCGCGATCTACTGGCAGCTGAACGACTGCTGGCCGGTGGCGAGCTGGGCTTCCATCGATTATTATGGGCGTTGGAAAGCGCTGCACTATGTGGCGAAGCGCTTCTTTGCGCCGGTACTGCTTTCCTGCTGCGAAGAGGGTACCTTGAGCCAGCGCACCAATGTAAACGATGAAAAGCGCGAGGATGCCGTAGAAAAGTCCATCCAGCTGAACATATCCAACGAGACCATGTTCCCCGTTCAGGCGGAGGTGCGTTGGACGCTGCGCGACGCGAGCGCTAAGGTACTGCGCTCCGGCTCAGAATTGGTCCATGTAGACGCCCTTAGCGCCAAATGGCTGGATAAGGTGGAATTCCCCGAAGCGGACTTGTACGGCGCGTACGTTTCCTACGAGCTGTATGTGGACGGTGCGTGGATCTCGGCGGGTACCGCGCTGTTCTGCCCGCCCAAGCATTTCCATTTTGCCGATCCGCAGCTTGAAGTGGCGGTGGAAGGCGATGAAATTGTGGTGAGCGCGAAGAATTACGCCCGCATGGTGGAGATCGTATGTGAAGATGGAGACGTAGTGTTTGACGATAACTACTTTGATCTGAACGCGGATTCCCGCCGCATGCGCATTGTCTCCGGCAGCGGTACGCGTTTCCACGCCCGCAGCGTGTACGATATTCGCTAAAGCGCCTTTTGTGCAATTGAATGGCTGCCCCGAGGGGAAAAAGCTTCTCGTTGGGGCAGCCGTTTCCATAGATCATGAAACCGTTGGAGGATTTGCCTTATGCGCGCAAATACCAAACCTATGACGCCCGAGGCACGGGAACGCGTGATTGTCCGTACCAGCTTTGTCGGCATCGGCGCAAATTTACTGTTGGCGGCGTTTAAAACCGTGGTTGGTTTGCTTTCCAACTCCATTGCGGTGGTATTGGACGCGGTGAATAACGTGAGCGACGCCCTCTCATCCGTCATCACCATTATCGGCACCAAGCTAGCGGGGCGAAAACCCGATAAAAAGCATCCGCTCGGGCATGGACGATATGAATATCTCGCCTCCATGCTCATTTCCATCATTGTGCTCTACGCGGGTTTGACTTCGTTCATAGAATCGGTGAAAAAGGTCGTGCACCCTGAGGCGGCGAGCTATTCCACCGCTTCGCTGCTCATTATTGCCGCGGCGGTGGCGGTAAAACTGCTGTTGGGCGGGTATGTGCGGAATGTCGGCAGAAAGACCGATTCCGGCGCGCTGGTCGCCTCAGGCTCGGATGCGCTTATGGACGCGGTGCTCTCCGCTTCCGTGCTGGCGTCGGCAATCGTATTTATACTCAGCGGCGTTTCGTTGGAAGCATATGTGGGTATGCTGATTTCCATATTCATTGTAAAATCGGGCATAGAGCTGCTGCGCGACGCGCTGGATGAAATTCTGGGCAAGCGCGTGGATAGGGCGTTTCTGGAAGAGATTCGCCAAACGATATGCGAGGAGACCTGCGTATCCGGCGCGTATGATTTAATTCTGCATAATTACGGTCCCGACCAGTATATCGGCTCCGTGCACGTGGAAATACCCGATACTATGACCGCCGAGGAGATCGACCGAATGCAGCGCAGAATCGCGCAAAACGTTTATCGAAAGCACCACGTAGTACTTACGGGCATCGGCATTTACGCGGTGGATTCCATCAATACAGAAGCTTCGACCATGCGCGCGGAAATTACCAAAAGCGTGATGGAATACGAAGGCGTGTTGCAACTGCACGGCTTCTCCATCGATACGGAGAACAAGACCATTGTATTCGATATTATTCTCGATTTCGACGTAGATGATCGCGAGCGTCTGTACAGAGATATTGAGCGCAGTGTGCGCGAACGCTATCCGGAATATAGCGTGCATATCACCATGGATATCGATATTTGATCGATACCTCGTTTGTGGATTGTCGTTGTTTACGCCTCTTTAGAGCAATGATCCGGACGCTTTAGTTTGTCAATATAGGTCATAAACTTGAAAATTGGCACACTTGCATTGATGTAAGCCACCACAATTTAGGGGCGCGGGTTATATATAAAATCAATATCCCGTGTGGCAAGATAGCGTAAGAACATCATTCAATCAATATGGTGTGTTAAGATCAGAATAAATCCCAGTGAATGGCTTGACTTTAGCAATTTAAAGTGATACTCTTTGAAACGCAGTAATGCCAACCACGGAGGCTGTAAATGTGTTCAACCTTTTCGCGCTCTACATTCTAGGTTTGTTGCTTAGCATTATTCTGCTGCTTACGAAGCCGCAAATAATGCTGAAAGTCATGCCAAAGCGCGATTGATTGAAGGGGTGCACCCCGACGAAAAGCGTAGAACCGCGACCTGACTTTCGGGTTGCGGTTTTTTATTGCTCTGTCCCAGACAAAAGGAGGTTTACATGAGCAGGATCAAGATTATTGACACTACCCTGCGCGACGGTGAGCAATCACCGGGATGCAGCATGAACCTGAAGGAGAAGCTGGAGGTCGCTAGATGTCTGGAGCGCTTGAAGGTAGACGTGATCGAGGCGGGCTTCGCCATTTCCTCGCCCGGCGACTTTGAATCCGTCAGCGAAATTGCTCGGGCGGTAAAGGACTGTACCATCGCCTCCTTAGCGAGAGCCAGCGCCAAGGATATCGATTGCGCATGGGACGCGGTCAAGCACGCCGCCGATCCACGCATTCATCTGTTCATCGCCACTTCTCCGCTGCATATGGAATACAAGCTCAAGATGTCCCCCGAGCAGGTGCTGGAGCGTACCGCCGAAATGGTGCGGCACGCGAAGCGCTATTGCGCCAACATCGAGTTTTCCGCAGAGGATGCCACCCGTAGCGACATGGGCTTTTTGATCCGTGTGGTGGATACCGCCATCAAAAACGGTGCGACGGTCATTAATCTGCCGGACACCGTGGGCTATACCACTCCCTCGGAGATGCGGGCACTGATCGAAAGCGTGATGCAAGCCGTGCCAAATTCCGACAAGGTCGAATTTTCCGTTCACTGCCACAACGATTTGGGTATGGCCGTCGCCAACTCGCTGGGCGGCGTGCTGGGCGGCGCGCGGCAGATCGAATGTACAATCAACGGTCTGGGCGAGCGTGCGGGCAACACCTCGCTGGAAGAGGCGGTTATGGCGATGCGTACCCGCCCAGATTTATTCGGCGAGGATACCACCCGTATTGATACCACCCAGATTTACCGTACCAGCAAGACGGTCTACAACATTATTGGTCAGACCGCGCCGCTAAACAAGCCTATCGTGGGTCGCAATGCTTTTCTGCACGAATCCGGCATTCATCAGCACGGCGTGCTGTCCCACAAGCGCACCTACGAAATACTGACTCCCGAGGCCGTAGGCATCAAGGTGAACAATCTGGTTCTGGGCAAGCATTCCGGTAAGCACGCAGTGGATAGTCGCCTGAGGGAGCTGGGATTTGAGCTGACCGCAGAAGAGCTTCAGGAGTTCTTTGAGCAGTTCAAGGCGCTGTGCGATAAGAAAAAGGATGTTACCGACGCCGATTTGATCGCCCTCGTCACCCATTCCGCTACCGCTGATGACGACTATGACGGCGGCTACAGGCTGAACTGGTTCGCAGTGCATACCACCAATTTTACCTCGGCTACCTGCACGGTTAGCTTAAAGAAGGGCGATGAAACATATCAGGAGGCCTGTATGGGCGACGGACCAGTGGACGCCGCCATCAACGCCATCGAGAGAATCATTCAGCCCGTGGAGCACACCTTTGAGCTGTACCAGATTAATTCCGTCTCTCGTGGTCAGGATACTCTGGGCGATGTGCACGTCAAGCTTAATTCCAATGGGCGCACTTTCACAGGTCACGGTCTGTCTACGGACATTATTGAGGCCAGCATACTGGCCTACCTGCGGGCATGCAACAAGTTGAGTGAGTGGTCCGAGAAAAGTAAGGAGGCATAATTCATGGGAATGACTATGACCCAGAAAATACTGGCCGCCCATGCCGGCGTCGAAAGCGTCAGGGCGGGCGATTTGATCGAGGCGAAGCTGGATATCGTGCTCGGCAACGATGTCACTACCCCTGTCGCCATCGATGTGTTTGAAAAGGCGGGCTTCACACGCGTGTTTGATCGGGAAAAAATCGTTATCACACTCGATCATTACACCCCCTGCAAGGATATCAAATCCGCCCAACTGTGCGCTCGCGCCCGGAATTTCGCCGTTGCACAGGAGATTCGCCACTTTTACGATGTAGGCACGGTGGGCATCGAACACGCGCTGCTGCCGGAGCAGGGCATCGTCGGTCCCGGCGACTGCATCATCGGCGCGGATAGTCACACCTGTACCTACGGCGCGCTTGGCGCGTTTTCTACCGGCGTCGGCTCTACAGATATGGCGGCTGGAATGGCCTCCGGCGAAAACTGGTTCAAGGTGCCTTCAGCCATCAAGGTGACGCTGACGGGCAAGCTTCAGCCCTATGTCAGCGGCAAGGATGTGATTTTGCACCTGATCGGCTTAATCGGCGTGGACGGCGCATTATACAAGTCGCTGGAATTCACCGGTCCCGGGGTGGCGGCGCTCTCCATGGACGATCGTTTCACCATTTCCAACATGGCCATCGAGGCAGGGGGCAAGAACGGTATTTTCCCCGTAGACGAAAAGACTCTCGAATACATCCGTGGGCGCTTCAACCGCCCTTATACCGTCTATGAGGCCGATCCCGACGCAGAATATGAGCGCGAGGTGGTCATCGATCTCAACACTCTCAAACCTACCGTTGCTCTCCCTCACCTGCCCTCCAACACCAAAACGGTTGACGAGGCGGCGGGAATTCCCATCAATCAGGTGGTCATCGGTTCCTGTACCAACGGGCGCATCTCCGATTTGCGCGTCGCGGCGGAGATCATACGGGGCAGAAGGGTTGCCGACGGCGTGCGCTGCATCGTCATTCCCGCTACGCAGGAAGTCTATCTGCAATGCGTGGAAGAAGGGCTGGTTCGTACGTTCATTGAGGCGGGTTGCGCCGTATCAACGCCCACCTGCGGACCCTGTCTGGGCGGGCACATGGGCTGCATGGCCGAGGGCGAACGGGCCGTGGCCACCACCAACCGAAATTTTGTGGGTCGTATGGGGCACGTAAAGAGTGAGGTCATTTTGGCTAGTCCCGCCGTTGCCGCCGCATCGGCTGTTAGGGGCTGCGTCGCCTCGCCCGAATCGCTGTAAAGGGGGAAAAACATACAATGGCAACCGGAAAAGTTTTTAAATATGGCGATAACGTCGATACCGACGTCATCATTCCTGCTCGCTATCTGAACGCGCCAGACCCTGCGGAGCTGGCAAAGCACTGTATGGAGGATATCGACACCGCCTACGTCAAACGTGTCCGTCCTGGCGATATCATGGTGGGCGGTGCAAACTTTGGCTGCGGATCTTCCCGTGAGCACGCGCCGATCGCTATTCGTGCCAGCGGGGCAAGCTGCGTTATTGCCGCCAGCTTCGCTCGCATCTTCTACCGAAACGCCATCAACATCGGCTTTCCCATTCTGGAATGTCCGGAGGCTGCCGCCGCCATCAATGACGGTGATACCGTGTCCGTGGATTTCGACACCGGTGTCATCACCGATGAAACTACCGGTCAGACCTTCCGCGCCAGCGCGCTGCCGCCTTTCATCGGCAGAATTGTAGAAAACGGTGGTCTGCTGCCCTACCTGAAGAGCAAGCTGGACAAGGAGGCGGAATAGATATGACCTACAATATCGCGCTGGTGAAGGGCGACGGCATCGGTCCGGAAATTGTAGACAGCGCCGTGCGCGTGCTGGAAACGATCGGTGCGCGTTACGGTCACAGCTTCAAATTCAAAGAATGGCTGGCGGGCGGCTGCGCCATCGACGCCACAGGCACGCCGCTGCCGGAGGAAACCGTGGAGGGCTGCTTGACCAGCGACAGCGTGCTGCTAGGCGCGGTGGGCGGTCCCAAATGGGACGGTCTGCCCGGTAACCTGCGCCCAGAAAAGGCGTTGCTGGGTCTGCGCAGTGCCATGGGGCTCTATACCAATCTGCGACCCGCGAAACTCTATCTTGCCCTGAAAGAGGAATGTCCCCTTCGTTCGGATATCGTGGCACAGGGATTTGATCTTATGATGGTGCGCGAGCTGACGGGCGGCATCTATTTTGGCGAACGTGGAAGACGGGAGGGGAAATACGGACCCGAGGCCTATGATACCGAGACCTATTCCGTTCTGGAGATCGAGCGCATTGCCCGCGCAGCCTTCGAAACCGCTCGCAAGCGTCGCCGAAACGTCATATCCATCGACAAGGCCAATGTGTTGGAGACTTCCCGCCTGTGGCGCGAAACGGTACACCGCGTGGCGGAGGATTACCCGGACGTGACACTTTCCGATATGCTGGTGGATAACGCCGCCATGCAGCTGGTACGTCGACCCAGCCAGTTCGATGTGGTGCTGACCAGCAATATGTTCGGCGACATCCTCTCCGACGAAGCCAGCCAGATTACCGGCTCTATCGGGCTTCTGCCCTCGGCTTCGCTGGGTGCGACAAAGCGGGGTTTGTACGAACCCATCCACGGTTCCGCGCCGGATATCGCCGGCATGGACCGTGCCAATCCCATCGCCACCATTTTATCCGCCGCGATGATGCTGCGCTACGCCTTCGACCTGTCAGAAGAGGCTGACGCCATTGAGTCCGCGGTGGACGCCGCGCTCAACGAAGGCTTACGTACAGCTGATATTGTGGGCGCCAGTGGTATCAGACCTCTGGGCTGCCGTGAGATGACCGATGCGATCATTACACGGCTCTGATCCCGACTGCAAGAGCTTTTTGTTGAGAACGCACTACAAGGATTGTAACCATGGCAATCGTGACATATAGAAATTATCCTGTATCGTCAGTTATCGCATCATAGTATCTTTTGCAGATTGAAGCGACAAGTAAGCGATCTATATAAGAGACGAACGGCAGAAATCCTTTTTCGAGGGTTTTGCCGTTCTCTTTTTATGCGATGGAATTTTCATTCATTGGAGCAACTCACTGTAAATAGAGTTGATTGCTCGAAGAGATAATCGTTTTTTCACAAACAGTTGCCAAATTCCATATGGAATGCTATAATGCCCATAATGTTGCGAGAGTCAGCGCAACAACGAATCGAGGATTGTACCATATTCGAGGAGGAAACGCTCATGGGCATTATTGAAAGTATGCGTCTGGACGGCAAGAAGGGCTTTGTGACCGGCGCGGCGCGAGGCATTGGCAAGGCGACCGCAACCGCGTTGGCGGAAGCGGGCGCGGACATCGCCATTGTGGATTTGGATATTGCCGAAGCGGAGAAGACCGCCAAGGCGCTTGCGGAGGCAACGGGTCGCGATATTATCGCTCTGAAGACCGATATTACCAAGCCGGAAGAGGTAGACCAAATGATCTCCGCGCTGTTGGAGCACTACGGGCGCATCGATATTGCGCACTGCAACGCAGGTATCTGCATTAATGCACCCGCAGAAGAGATGACATTTGAGCAGTGGAGTAAGGTGATTAATGTAAACCTGACCGGCGTGTTTCTCACCGCGCAGGCGGCGGGAAAGGTGATGCTCCAGCAGGGCGGCGGTTCCATTATTAATACCGCTTCCATGTCGGGGCATATTGTAAACGTGCCGCAGCCGCAGTGCGCCTACAACGCCTCCAAAGCGGGTGTGATTATGCTCACCAAGTCCATGGCGGTGGAGTGGGCGAATCGCGGCGTTCGCGTAAACAGCATAAGCCCCGGATACATCGGTACCGAGCTGGTCACCACAAACCCCACCCTGATTCCGCTCATCGAGCAGTGGAACGCCATCGCGCCCATGCATCGTCTGGGTAAACCGGAGGAGCTGCAGTCCATCGTGGTTTATCTGGCGGGCGATACCTCCAGCTTCACTACCGGAGCGGATTTCTCCATTGACGGCGCGTTTACTGCGTTCTAAGGTATGAATAGCGGCATGAGGCTTACGTGGACGCAAAGCGTGGAGCGCTGGGGCGTATTTGAAGTGGTATGCTCCGGTGCGCAGGAAGGGAATCCTTTCGTTGAACGCGAGTTGATCGGCGAATTCACCTCCGATTGCGAACGCAAAACGGTATATGGTTTTTACGATGGCGGCGGGATGTATCGCGTACGCTTCATGCCCTCTTTCCAAGGGGAATACTCCTTTTTCCTCAGTGGCAGCGCCTTGGATGAGGAGGTTCGGGGCTCTTTTCAGGTGCTGCCGCCCTCCGAGGGGAATCACGGTCCTGTATACGTATCCAACGGATGCCATTTTGCCTATGCGGATGGTACGCCGCATTTCTCCTTCGGCACCACCTGTTATGTTTGGGCGCTGCAGTCGGACGAGCAAATAGAAGCTACGTTTGATACCTTGAAGCGCGCGCCGTTTAACAAGGTTCGCTTCTGCGTATTGCCCAAGCATTACGATTTCAACCTGCGAGAGCCGCGCTCCTATCCCTTCGAAGGAACGCCTATGGATAGCTCCGTGATTTCATCGGATAATTTCTTCAGCTATACGGGCAAGTCCAACGGCAGCCAATGGGATTATGAAAGACCCAATCCGGAGCACTTTCGGCATTTGGAACGCTGTATTTCCCGATTGATGGAAATGGGTATTGAGGCGGATATAATATTGTTCCACCCGTACGACCGCTGGGGTTTTTCTACGATGATGCCTGAGCAGGATGCGTTTTATCTCAATTATGCGGTGCGGCGCTTTGCCGCTTATCGCAACGTGTGGTGGTCTATGGCGAATGAGTACGATTTGCTTACGGAAAAGACTACCGACCGCTGGGAAACCCTTGCGGATTTGCTGTGCGCAAGCGATCCCTATGGACACTTGCGCTCTATTCACAATTGCATGGCGTTTTACGATCATACCCGTCCATGGATTACGCACGCCAGCATACAGCGGCAGGATTTTTACCGTACCACGGAATATACGGATGAATGGCGTGAGCGCTATCGCAAACCCATCGTGAACGATGAAATTGGTTACGAGGGGAATATTCCCCACGGCTGGGGCAACCTAAGCCCGCAGGAAATTGTACGCCGATTTTGGGAGGCAACGCTGCGCGGAGGCTACGCGGGGCATGGTGAAACGTACCTTTCGGACGACGGCATACTCTGGTGGAGCCACGGGGGAACGCTCAAGGGCGAAAGCCCCGCGCGTATTGCCTTTCTGCGGAAACTGGTAGAGAAGCTGCCCTGCGGGCTGCGTAGACTGCCCGGGGCGTTTGACGAACTCTGCGCCGGATTGGATTCGCCTATAACCATGCTCCGAGGCGTTCAACCGCTGCGATTGTACTACTACGGTTTTGCGCGTCCCTCTTATCGCGATTTTCACTTTGCGGAAGACGAGCGCTGGCACGTGCAGGTGATCGATACGTGGAATATGACTGTGCGAGATGCGGGCGTACACTCAGGGGCGTTCCGCATCGAGCTTCCGGGCAGGGAGTATATGGCGATTCGACTCGACCGGATTGAATAACAGTGGAAACGGAACCGTGCGGCGATACCTGCAGTGCGGTTCCGTTTGGTTTGTATTTGCGAGATTTGTGTTTTTGGCGCGGGCGTGGTATAATACCATGGGTTCGTATCAGAGGAGGTTTGACCATGCCACGAAAAGTCGTATTGTTGGACGGCTACAGCTTGATGTACCGCGCGTTTCACGGTTTGCAGGCGCCCATGAGCGCGCCGGACGGAACGCCTACAAACGCCGTTCACGGCTTCATGATGATGCTGATGAAGGTAGTGGAGGAGGAACAGCCGGACGCGCTGGCAGTCGCCTTTGATATGCACGCGCCAACCTTCCGTGCGCAGGAATACGCCGAGTACAAGGGAACGCGCAAGCCCATGCCCGATGAGCTGCGCGCGCAGGATCCCGTAATTCGCGCGCTGATTGCGCAGATGGGCATCCCTATACTGGAGCTGGAGGGCTACGAGGCCGACGACATACTGGGTACCCTATCCGCGCGCTGCGAGCGGGATGGCTGGGATGCGCTGCTGGTTACGGGAGATCGCGATTCGTTTCAGCTTTCAGGAAGTCACACCACCATACTGTATACGAAGAAGGGCATTACCGATACTGTGCGCGTTACGCCCGATTACATTCGGGAGACCTATGGGGTTGCCCCAGTGCAGATGATCGATGTAAAGGGGCTTATGGGCGATGCGTCTGACAATATTCCCGGCGTTCCCGGAATTGGAGAGAAGACGGCGCTCAAGCTGATTGCACAGTACGGTTCTTTGGAACGCGTACTGGAAACGGCGGATACGGAGCAGAAGGGGAAGCTCCGCGAACGACTGATGACCTACGCCGATCAGGCGCGAATGAGCAAGCGGCTTGCTACAATTGTGCGAGATGTGCCCATAGAGTACGAATTGAAGCCGTTTCAGGCGAGCGCGTTGGCAAATGCAATACCGCATTTGCGCGAGCTTGGCATGGCTCAGGCGATGCGTCGTTTGAATGCATATGTGCAAAAGAACGCGCCGGAATTGCCAACTGAACCGCAAAAGGTACCGGAAAAACGCGTAGCGGTTCAGCGGGTGGATTCGTTGGAGGAGCTTAGGCGCATATGCGATTCGCTTGCAGGTTCGGCGCGCGCAATCGCGTTTTCTATAGACGCCGATTTTACGGTGGCGATTGACGATTCTCTTTTCGCATTTCCGATGGGCGGCGATCTGCTTTCCCCGGAAGCCATGCCTGAGGAGGCGCTATCCGCCATCGATGCGCTGCTGACCTCTGGCTGCGATAAGGCGCTTTGGAACCTGAAAGCGTTGCCCGTCGATCCGGAGCGCATTCAGGGAACAATTATGGATGTTATGCTCGCTGCATATGCGCTCAATCCCCAGCGTCCTTCGTTCGCGGCTGACGCGCTGTGCGACGAAGCGGGAATAAGAGGATACGATCAGCATCCGGCGAGCGCAATCATGGCGCTTGCTAACCTGCAGAGGGAGCAGTTGCGCGCAGATGGTCTGGAGGAGATTTACAGCAAGGTCGAGCTTCCGCTTGCCTGCGTGCTGCGCGATATGGAAAAGACGGGTTTTCTGGTGGATGCGCACGCGCTGACGGAGCTTGGCGAAACCTTCAAAGAAAACATCGGCGCGTTGGTGGAGGAAATTGCGGAAATGGCGGGGGAGCGCATTAATCTAAATTCCCCCAAACAACTCAGCGAACTGTTGTTTGATAAAATGGGACTTCCCAAGCCAAAGAAGACCTCGCTGGGATGGTCTACCTCCGCCGAGGTGCTGGAAAATCTGGCGCAGAAATATCCCATCTGCGAAAAAATATTGGAATATCGCAAATATCAGAAGCTGGAGAGTACATATATTTCCTCACTGACTGAAATGCGCGATGCACAGGGGCGTATTCATACCCGCTTTGATCAGGTTGCTACGGCTACCGGACGCATTAGCTCCAGCGAGCCAAACCTGCAAAATATCCCCGTACGCACTCCCTTGGGCAAACAGATTCGCAAGGCGTTTGTCGCCGCGCCGGGGTGCGTGCTGGTAGACGCGGACTATTCGCAAATTGAGCTGCGCGTGCTGGCGCATATGTCCGGCGACGAGACCATGATTGAGGCGTTTAACGAGGGACAGGATATTCACGCGCGTACCGCTTCTGAGGTATACGGCGTGCCGCTGGACGAGGTGACCAGCGCGATGCGTTCTTCCTGCAAGGCGGTCAATTTTGGCATTGTATACGGCATTTCTGATTTTACGCTCGCGAAGAACATACAGGCGAGCCGTCAGGAAGCGCGGGAATTTATCGACCGTTATTTCGAACGCTACCCCGGAGTGAAACGGTATATGGATAACGCCGTGCGCGAGGGGAAGGAGCAGGGCTACGTAACCACCCAGATGGGACGGCGCAGGTACCTGCCGGAGCTCAAAAGCTCCAGCTATAATTTGCGCGCCTTTGGCGAACGCTGCGCCATGAACAGCCCGATTCAGGGTACGGCGGCGGATATCATTAAATTGGCGATGATCCGGGTGCAGCGCGCGCTGCGCGAGGAGAAGCTTTCCGCCAAGCTCTTGCTGCAGGTACACGACGAACTGATTATTGAAGCACCGCAGGAGGAGCGGGATGCCGTAATTCGCCTGCTGCGCGAATGTATGGAGCATATTGTCACCTTGAAGGTGCCCCTTCGGGTGGAGGTATCGACTGGAGGCGACTGGTGTGCCTGTAAGTAAGCCCTATATCATTGGTCTCACGGGCGGAATTGGCTGCGGTAAATCGGAGGCGGCGGCATATCTGGCGTCGCTCGGCGCGTTTCATATTGACGCCGACGCGATTTCCCATGAGCTCACCGCGCCCAACGGCGGCGCGCTGGGTGCGATTCATGCCCAATTTGGCGACGAGGTATTTGCCAAAGACGGAGCACTCGACCGCGCTGCGCTGGGCAAAATCGTGTTCGAATCGGAGCCGCATCGCAGGGCGCTGGAGGCGATTTTGCATCCGTTGGTGCAGAACCGCACGCTGGAGCTCATTCAGGAGGCGAGCGCACGCAGCATTCCCATTGTGATTCTCAACGTACCGCTGTTGTACGAATCTGGAATGGACGTGCTGTGCGACGAGACGTGGACGGTGTGCGCGGACGCCGAAACGCAGCTCAACCGCGTTATGGCGCGCGGGTTAAGCGAGGCGGAGGCGCGAGTACGCATATCCAGCCAGATGACTCCGGAGCAGCGCGGCGAGCGCGCGCAGCGGACCATTTGGACCAACCGACCCGTGGAGAAGACGTGGAACGAGCTGAACGCGCTGTACCAGCAGGCGCTTCGGCGGGCGAACGCCTAAATTCATGCAGGAGTATAGCATATGTCGGAAAAGCGACAATCGAACGCGAAGGAACGAGCGTCCAAGGCAAATGAAGCGACGAAGAGGCGCAGGCGCGTTCGAAAAAAGCGCGTAAGATACATTGCGCTTATGACCTTCGCCATATTGGCGGTAGCGGCAGTTTCCGCCATAGCGGCAATTCTGGTGCGGCAAGCGCTTGGACCCAAGCAGCCGACGATTATTGTGGCATACGAGGATTTGATTCGCGAAAACGCGGAGCGCGAGGGCTTGGAGCCCGCCTACGTCGCCGCGGTGGTCATGGCGGAATCCAGCTACCAGCCGGACGCGCTGTCGCGCGACAACGCGCAGGGGCTTATGCAGCTGTTGCCCTCAACCGCGGAATGGATTGCGGGGAAGCTGAATGAGACCTATCTCGAGGGTTCGCTGTTCGTGCCGGAGGTGAACCTGCGTTACGGGTGCTGGTATTTGGGCTGGCTCATGCAAAGGTACGATCATGATATGCGCACCGCTTCCAGCGCCTATTTTCAGGGACAGGGAACGGTGGACAATTGGTTGACCAATCCTGAGCTTTCGCAGAATGGAAGAACGCTGGTTCAAACGGGCACCGCGGCAACAGAAACCTACGTAAACCGTATATTGCGCTATTACGAACGCTATAAGGAGATCTACGCGGAAGATGAATAAAATGCTCGCGCTGCTGCTGGCGGCGCTTCTGTGCCTGAATATCGTCGTGTTGGCGGAGGAGAATTCGATAGAGGATACCTCTATGGAAACGCCTCAGACCTATACGGACCCATATTCGGCGGATTTGGTCGTCGGCTATCTGGCGCAGGGCGGCGTGGCGGTGAACCCGTTCGTATGCAACGAATGGGATATCGTGAACCTGAACCAGCTGGTGTTCGAAAGTATGGTGGAGTTGGACGCCAATCAAAAGCCCTCGCCCATGCTGGCGGACAACTGGACGCACGAGGGCAAGACGTGGACCTTCACTCTGCGCAGCGGCATATTCTTCCATAACGGTTATGAGCTCAACGCCATGGATGTGCAAAATTCATTTGATGCGTATATGGCGGCGGCGGACCGTAATCCCTATAGCGATCGCCTGAGCCGTTTGGTCAGCGACTTGCGCGCGGAGGATGATCGCACAGTCATAGTGGAGGGAAAGTACGAGGGGTATTTAACACTGTACGCCATGACATTTCCCATAGTGCAGACCGAAACGATTTACGATGAACTGCCTAGGGGAACCGGACCATATTGGTATGTGAACTATGAGGCAGACAGTACCATTCGAATTGAAGTAAATCCGCTTTGGTGGAAAAAGCAGGCGACGACCGATTCCATACTCTTCCGCCATTATCCGGACGCGGGAACCGCCTTGGAGGGGCTGCAGAGGGGACAGATCGATATGTTCGCCGCACGGTCGACCAATGCGGCGGTATTTCGCAAGCTTGCCAATTTAACCAGCATGGACTTTGCAACCACGACGTATGAAATGCTCGTGCCGAATACCAACGCGGAGTCTATATTGTCCGATTTGAACGTGCGTAAGGCGATTATGTACGCCATCAACCGTACGGAGCTTGCCAGCGGCGCGTATTTGGATATGGCGATTCAAAGCGAGGTGCCTGTGCTGCCCGGCACATGGCTGTATGAGAGCCAGAGCGCGCGGTACTACTACAGTCCGGAACGTGCGCTGCAGCTTTTGTACGATGCGGGCTGGTCGGATTTGACCGGCGATCTCAAGCTCAGCAAGCTGCAGGGCATACAGGTGAAGGATTTGGAAATTCAGATCATCACCTACAACGATTCCACCAACTCCATGCGCGAGAACGCCGCGCAGATGATCGCGGACGATCTGAACCAAATCGGCATTAAGGCGACGTGGCGCGTGATTACCCGCGACGCGGTGCGCAGAAGGCTGAAAAATGGCGAATACGACATTGCGCTGGTAGGCGTGAACCTGAGCGAAGTGCCCATTGTGTACAACCTATTGGTTTCGCGCGGTACGCTGAACTACAACAATTATTCAGATATTACCATGGACGCTCTGGTGGAGCAGTCGCTGGATGCTTCGGATGAGGGCGACCTGCAGCGGGTATACAGCCAGATTCAGCAGCGTTTGGTGGAAACGCTCCCTTTCCTTGGGTTGTTGTTCCGTACGGGTACGGTGTTATCCACGCGCTCGCTGGGCGCGTTGAACGGCATTCGGGCAATGAACACGTTTCGAGGGTTGGAATACCTGAGCGAATAGGAGGAGACACACCTTGGAATGGTTGGATCGGTTAAACGCTATGGAAGGCGATATTGGCTTCTACGCAAGGCGGCTTTCCGAAGAAAGCGCAATCGAAGTCAACGCAGATTTGCCTCTGATTGCCGCCTCGGTCATCAAGATTCCGATTATGGTATCGGCATATCGTGCGGCGCGGGAAGGCACTCTCGTACTCGATGAGACGATTACCGTGCGCAGGGAGAATAAGATGCCCTCTTGCGGCGCGCTCACCTATATGCGAGATGGACTGAGCGTTTCGTGGGAGGATCTCGTTACCCTCATGATTATATTGAGTGATAATACCGCGACCAATCTCTTGATCGACCGGCTGACTATACCCTATATCAACGAGACCATGGAAATGCTCGGCATATCGGGCGTAACGCTAAGAAGAAAGCTGTTTGACGCGGAACAATCGCGGCAAGGAATTGAGAATACGCTTACCGCGCGAAGCGTTGCAGAGCTGCTTTCGTGCATATGCTCGGGAAGTCTGCTAGGAGGTAAGTGGGATGCGCATATGCTGGAAACGCTTTCCAACCAGCGCTTGAATGGTAAAATTCCTTTTTTCCTGCATTCTCGGGGAATTCGCGTAGCGCACAAGACCGGCGAGGACGATGGCATTACGCATGATTGCGGCATCGTGTTTGCACGCGAGCCTTTCGTGCTTTGCATGTTGGGCAACCGCACCAGTGTGCCCGTTTATGAACGCTTGATGCAGGATACGGCGCTGGCGCTCTGTGAAGATCGCGGCTGGACGCGGAATAAAAAGGACCATATTTAAAGGAGGATTCTATCCATGAGCGAAGCTGAAATGAAGAACATTGGCAACTCCAACCGGATTACTCGCAACTACATTGATTCTCTGCTGATTGAGACTCGGTATATGGATTCCACCAATCCTGACCCGACCTATACGCTCTTCGGGGAAACGTTTGCTTCGCCTATTATGACGGCGGCGTTGAGTCATTTGGATCATTTCATGTTTGAAGGCGCTTCCAAGGCGTTGGCGGTTGGCGCACAGGCGGCGAATGCCGCGCTGTGGATCGGCATGGCGGAGGAAGAGGAGATCGAAATGTGCGTATCGACCGGCGCCAAGGTCATCGAGATCATAAAGCCGTACGCGGACCGCGAGTTGATCTATAAGAAAATGAAGCACGCCGAGGCGCATGGTTTGCTCGCGGTGGGTGTCGATATCGACCATCCCTTTGGCGAAGATGGATCGCCTGATGTAGTGCACGGACATCCCATGAAGGCGTTGACTACCGCCGAGTTGAGCGAGCTTTGCAAAGAGAGCAAGCTTCCGTTCATTGTAAAGGGCGTATTGAGCGCATGGGACGCGGAGCGTTCGCTCGCCGCGGGCGTATCGGGCATGGTGCTGAGCCATCACAACAATCGTATTGAATATGCGGTACCTCCGCTCATGATGCTGCCCGAAATTGCGAAATTGACCAATGGTCAGGTACCGCTGTTTGTGGATTGCGAGATTCGCACCGGCATGGATGCCTTCAAGGCGCTTGCGCTGGGCGCGTCCGGTGTGTGCATCGGTCGTCCGCTCATGGCTGCGCTGCGCAAGGACAGTGAGAACGGCGTGAAGGAGTACCTCGAACACGCTACGGCGGAGCTCAAGCAGGCGATGGCATACACGGCGTGCACTACCCTTGCCAAAATGGACCCCTCCGTCATTCACCGCGCGTAAGGAGCGGCTATTATGCGCATTGCGATACCGGTAGAGGGCGAGCAGGTGTATACGCACTTTGGGCACGCATCTGCATTTAAAATTTATGAGCTGATCGAGGGAGAGCACATCCGTTCGCAGGTGGTTGAACCCGGTCAGCATGGACACAGCGCCATTGCCGCATTTCTGCGCGCACTGAAGGTGCAGGCAGTGTTATGCGGCAATATGGGCGAGGGCGCACAGCTGCCAATGGCGGAAACGGGCATTCGCGTGTTCGGGGGAGTCAGCGGAGATGCGGATACTGCGCTCATTCGCTTGCTTACTGGGCAGATCAATGAATCCGCGCAGGGCGGATGTGGTTGCCACCACCACGAAGGCGGCTGCCATCATCATGGCGAAGGCTGCGACTGCGGCGGGGACTGCGCCAGTGACTGTCACCTTTGCGGATAAGCTGAAAGGGTAAAAGGATCGTTTCTCGCGAAGCGATCCTTTTTTTACGATTATAAATCTTTGCCGAAGCTTCGAGAATTTATGCAAGCGATTCTTCTTTAGCCGATCTTCGATTGCGTACGGCAATGCATAGAAATGTTCCTCCGATTTGTATGGGGAAAGAGAGAAATATGTTTTCCATCCAACCAATGCCCTATTAAAACCGGATAAAACACGAACATTCGGAACGATGAATGAAACTTAACCATACATCATTCGGGATATACCGAACATTTACTACGTTTCTACTTGACGATGTTTGGATAAACTGATACACTGTGTGCGTATTCCATAGAGCTTTGGAGGAACTGTTTGTGAAGAAGATCGGCATTATCATGGGCAGCGACAGCGATCTGCCCGTGGTCAAAAAGGCGACGGATATGCTCAAGTCGCTCGAGATTCCATATGAAGTACACGTGTATTCGGCGCATCGCACGCCTGAACAGGCGAGCGCGTTTGCTAAGAATGCCCGCGCAAATGGCTTTGGGGCAATCATTGCCGCCGCGGGTATGGCGGCGCATTTGGCGGGGGCGCTGGCGGCGCAGACCACGCTTCCGGTCATCGGCATTCCATGCGCGTCAAAGTATCTGGATGGGCTGGATGCGTTGCTTTCTACCGTGCAGATGCCTACGGGCATTCCCGTGGCGACCGTGGCGGTAGACGGCGCGGCAAACGCAGCGCTGTTGGCGGCGCAGATGCTGGCGATTGAGGATAAGGAGCTGGCGAGAAAGCTCGATGAGAAGCGCGCCGCAGACGCGCAAAAGGTGCTCGAAAAGGACGCTCGGATCGCGCGAGAGTGCGCGGAATAAGAAGGAGGAAATGATTCATGGAAAAGCGTGAAATGCTCTACGAGGGCAAAGCAAAGCGGGTATATGCTACGGAGAATCCAGAAATTTTGTTGGTAGATTATAAGGACGACGCAACTGCGTTCAACGGCTTGAAGAAGGGTTCGATTGCCGGAAAAGGCGCCATCAATAACCGCGTGACCAACTTTATGATGCGCCTTCTGGAGCAAAAGGGTGTTCCGACTCACTATGTAGAGGAGCTTTCCGAGCGGGAAACGCTGGTGAAAAAGGTGCAAATCGTACCTCTGGAAGTCATTATTCGCAATATTTCCGCCGGTTCCTTTGCCAAGCATTACGGTGTGGAAGAGGGCATTGTGTTCGATGCGCCGACCATTGAGTTCTCCTATAAGAACGACGAGCTGGGCGATCCGCTGCTGAACGAATACCATGCGCTCGCGCTCAAGCTGGCGACCAAAGAAGAAATTGATACCATCAAGCGTTATGCCTTCAAGGTAAACGAAGTGATGAAGGAGTTTTTCAAGGGTATTGGCGTGGATCTGGTCGATTTCAAGCTGGAGTTTGGTCGCTTATCAGACGGTACTATTGTGCTTGCGGATGAAATCTCTCCCGACACCTGCCGCTTCTGGGATTCTGTAACGCACGAGAAGCTCGATAAGGATCGCTTCCGTAGAGATTTGGGCAATGTTGAGGGCGCGTATCAGGAAATGATGCGAAGAATATTGGGCGAATAAACCCCGATGAATTCTATTATGTATATGAGGTGAATGCACATGGGCGGTTTTTTCGGCGCGGTTACGCGTCTGGACGCGATACCCGATGTGTTCTTTGGCACGGATTATCATTCTCATCTGGGTACGCGACGCGCCGGTATGGCGGCATGGGACGCGGAGATCGGTTTGCAGCGGGAAATTCATTCCATTGAAAATTCGCCGTTTCGCACCAAATTTGAAAATATATTCGATAAGATGCATGGCTCTTCTGCCATCGGCTGTATCAGCGACTTTGATCCTCAGCCGTTGTTGATTCGCTCAAGCCTTGGAACCTATGCCATATGTACCATTGGCGTAATTAACAATGCGGAACAACTGATCGATCAATACCTTGCGTTTTCCGGCGGGCATTTCGATGCGCGAACCGGCGGCGGCGTGAATTCTACGGAGCTCGTGGCTGCGCTCATTAACCAGAAGAGCAATTTCGTGGAAGGCATTCGCTTCGCGCAGAAGGAGATTGACGGTAATGCGTCTATACTCATATTGAAGGACGACGGCAGCCTGATCGCTGCGCGCGATCGC
>JAFUAR010000145.1 GCA_017460585.1 Clostridia bacterium | reverse complement strand
CGGTGCCCCGCTCGATTCTTTGAATCGACCGGGGCAGTCGGCAAAGCCGACCGCAAAACCATTGGTTTTGCGCCTTCGCTCGCGGTTTTGACTGAAAGTCAAAACTTGAAAACCCTTTCGGGTTTTCAACCTTGCCACCCCTCAGGTTTTGCTAAAACCGCTGCGCGGTTTTCGGGCGCAAAACCTGAAAGGAAGCGGACACTTGGTCCGCGTCCTCGCGGCGTACACGCCGCCGCTGCGGATTGAATGTCGGGGGTTGCGACCCCCGACCCCCATAGGGTAAATCGGAACCATTTCCCCTTTGTGCGGTTTTGGAACGCGCAAAGGGGAAATTTATTATGCAAAAATCATTATTTGATACTTTAAATTTATGCAAATTGTGGAAAATTTAATACCAAAGCATATTTTGCTTGATTTTTTTCGTCCATTCGGGTATAGTATAAACACATAAGAGATTTCAGTGGCTGGATTGACGTCCAGCGCATATATTATCATAAAAATGAGAACGTTCTCATTTTGGAGAATACCATGTCGTCCACCATCATCGATATTGCGCGGGATTGCGGATATTCCAAGGCGACCGTATCGCGCGCGTTCGCGAAGCCGGAGGCGGTCAGCCCCAAGGCGCGCGAGAAGATATACGCCTCGGCGAAAAAGCTGAACTACGCGCCCAACGTCATCGCGCGGGCCATGGTGACCAGAAGGACCGAGAACATCGCCTTCATCATTCACGAAAAGCAGTATCCGGCAATATTGAACCCCTTCTATTCGCCCATACTGGAAACGGTGCTTCAGGAGGCGAACCGGCGCAACTACAGCCTGTTCATCGGCGCGCGGCAGGATATGCTGCTGCCGAACAACCAGTTTTCCATTAAACGGCAGATGGACGGCGTGATATTCGCCGGCGAGGTCGACAAGCCGCTCATTCAAGCGCTGCGCGCCCAGAGCATTCCCGTGGTGCTGCTCAACAACCACTGGGAGCTGGAGGGGCTGCCCTGCGTGGAGGCGGACCATTTCGCGGGCGCCGTGGAGGCGACGCGCCATTTGGTGCGGCGCGGGCATACGCGCATAGGGCTTATGGCGGGTCTGTTTTCCAAGCAGGTGCGCGAGGCGCGCTTTCAGGGCTTCCGGAGCGTGCTGAACGAGGCGGGGCTTCCGCTCGATACCCGCTTTGTGAAGGAGCTCGAGCCCACGCTCGAGGTCGCGGATGCGGAAATGACGCGCCTGCTGGGCGAGGGCGATTGCCCGACCGCATTCTTCTGTACCAACGATACCATCGCCGTAGGGGCGATGAAGGCGATACTGCGCGCCGGCAGGCGCATTCCGCAGGATATCGCGCTGGTCGGGTTTGACGACAGCTACCTAAGCCGCGTGGTCGAGCCCGGGCTCACCACCATACGCGTCGATCCGGAGCGCATGGGGCGAATCGCCTCGGAAAAGCTCTTTGCCATGATCGACGGCGGGGAAGGGGCGGGCGAAATCATTCGCCTGAAGCCCGAATTGATTCAAAGGGGAACCACGTAATATTTGCAATGCAAGAAGGGAGGGAGGATATGAAGCTCACCATCATCAACGTGGGCTATGGCGACGCGCTGCTGTTTGAAATGGAGAACGGCTATACCGTTTTGCTGGATGGCGGCAGCCTGCGCGACGATGAATTCAGCGGCGATCCGTGCCGCATTCGCGCAGTGGATTTCCTGCGCGCGCGCGGCGTAACGCACTTGGATGCGATGTTCATTTCGCACATACACGATGACCACGTGTGCGGGCTGACACCCATACTGCGCGAAATACCGGCGGATCGGCTGTACATACCCTATCCGATTGAGGTATTTGAGCGCGGGCGAGCGGTGGAACCCGGTCCGGAGCCGCCCAGAAGCGTGCCCATGTATACCGATGCGCTCAACGAGTTCCGCCAGATTCTGCAAAGTGCCAAGGAGAGGGGCGTGCCGGTGCGCACGCTGCACCCGGGCGACGTACTGCCGCTTACTGAGGAATGCACCGTATCGGTGCTTGCGCCCAAGCCCAGCGCCATCGCCACCTGCGTGAAGCGGCTGGAGCGGCTTTGGGAAACCGACGATCCGCAGGAGCGCACCCACCTGCTCACTTTGCTGGATCGCGATTCCAACAACACAAGCCTGCTGTTGCGCTTCGATTGCGATCAAACCGCCATACTGGCGGCGGCGGACAACGTTCCCGCCCATTGGGACGAGGTGCCGATTTCTTCGCTCCAAAATGTAAACGTTCTCAAATTGCCGCACCACGGTCAATTGGACGCGGTGGACGAGGCGTTTATGCGCGATATGCCCCTAGAATACGTCATTACCACGGCGGCGTCCGACCGGCGCTATGGCAGCGCCAACGCCGAGAACTATCGCCGACTCACCGCAATGCGTCCGGAGGGACAGGCGCCCAAGTTCCTGTTTTCCGATGAACGCTCCTACGAGCCTTGGTTCGGTCCCTGCGAGCCGTTTCAGGCAATTACCCTAGTAATAAATTCCGGCGCGATTCACCCGGAGTTTGTTAGAATTCATTCAGAAAAGGAGAGGATCCCATGAAGAAACTCGTTTCTATCGTACTGGCGGTGCTGCTGGTCGGCTGTATGTCGTTCGGCGCGCTTGCCGAGGGCTGGCCGGAGAAGGAAATTACCATTATCCAGCCGTGGAGTCTGGGCGGCGGTCCAGACGTCATCACCCGTCAGATCGCTTCCTATTCCGACAAGATTTTGGGCGTGCCCATGATCGTTGAAAACCATACCGGCGGTTCCGGTACCATCGGCATGAACGACTTCCTCGAGGCGGCGGACGACGGCTACACCCTGTTCTGCTGCAACGGCCCCCTGTTCTCGCTGACCCCCAGCTTCATCGATGTGGATTACACCATTGATGATATCAACCCCTTGGTCGGCATTCGCATTACCGAGTTCGTCATTCTCACCAACGCCTCCTCCGGCATTACCGACATTCAGGGCTTGGTGGATTACGCGAACGCGGGCAACTTCGTGACCTACGCCACCACCGGCGGACCCGGCAACGACAGCTGGACCATGATCACCGCGCTTTTTAAGACGCTGGGCATCGCCGCGGAGGCGGTTCCGTACGATGGCGGTCAGGAAGCCATCAACGCGCTGGTTGGCGGACACGTGGATGTCGCCATCGGCTCTCCGCCAGTGTATCGCGATTATGTGATCAACGGCGAGCTCAACTGCCTGGGCACCTTCATTCCCGAGGGACTGGATGTCGAGGGCATTGGTCACATCGATTCCTTCAAGGATCAGGGCGTGGATATTGAATTCACCGGCATGGATTACTTCGCCGTGCGCTCCACCGTGGATGCCGAGAAGCAGGAAATTCTGAAGGACTTCGTGCTGCAGGTCTATCAGGATGCCGACTTCCAGCAGTTCATGGCGGATATGGGTATGGCGCCTTGGGAGGCCGACGGCGAGGAGATTCTCGCTATGGTCGAGGCGCAGACCGAAGCGATGGTCGGCTACATCGAGCTGGTTCAGGAATAATCCGTTCCACACTTCAAGCGGTTCCGGCGTCCCATGCCCTGCCGGCATGGGACGCTTCTTTCGAGATTTGAGGTGACGCATTGTGAAGATCAAATACAATTCGGAAATCATCTCCGGCGCGATCTTTTCCATTGTGGGCGCGGCGCTGTGGCTGGCGATTCCAACCCAAATTAAGACCATGGAGAAGAGCGCCATCAACGCCCAAACCATGCCGCGCATCGCCATAGGCGGAATGTTCATATTCGCGGTATGCCTGCTGCTGGAGGGCATATTCTTTAAGGAGAAGAAGACCGCCGTGGTCACCCGGGAAACCTTCCGCTCGGTCGCCTTCAAAAAGGAAATGAAGTCGGTGCTCTACGCGCTCATGCTCATTGCGTACTGCTTCATTGTGAAGCCGCTGGGCTTCCTGATCTCCACCGAGCTGTTGGTGGTGGCAATACTGCTGTTCTACGGAACGCGCAAGTGGTATTACTACATTATTCCCATGGCAATGGTGCTGATCGTGTACTACATATTCGGCGTGCTGCTGCACGTATCGCTGCCCTAAAGGGAGAGGAGGCATTGTATGCAGCAATTCTTAGGCGGGCTGGCGGTGCTGGCTCAATGGCAGAATTTCGCGGTCATCCCTCTGGGGCTGGCAATCGGCATTATCGTGGGCGCCATTCCGGGCTTGACCAGCGATTTGGGGCTGATACTGTGTATCCCCCTGACCTACGGCATGGATCCCACCATGGCCATACTCATGCTGCTGGCGATTTACTGCGGCGGCACCTACGGCGGCTCGATTACCGCCATACTCATCAATACCCCGGGCACATCGGCCAACGCCGCCACGCTGTTTGACGGCTACCCCATGACCCAGCGGGGCAAGGCGTTCAAGGCGCTGCAAATGGCGCTGTTCGCCAGCACCATCGGCGGTCTGATCAGCGCGACCGCGCTGCTGTTCTTGGCGCCGCCCATTGCGCGCATTACGCTGCTGTTTGGTCCCGCGGAATACTTCGCGCTGGCGGTGTTCGGGCTTTCGGTCATCGCGGGCGTATCCAACAACAGCATATTTAAGGGATTAATCGGCGCGTGCATCGGCCTGTTCATCGCCTGCATCGGGCAGGACAACATCTCCGGCGCCTCGCGCTTCATATTCGGGCAAAAGCGCCTGATGGCGGGCGTGGATCTCATCATCGCGCTCATCGGTTTGTTCGCCATTTCGGAAATCATGATGAAATCGCAATACAACACGAAGACCGACCACAAGACCATTGCCGCCTCCGCAATTACCAAGGATAAGATTACGCGCGATGAGTACCGGCGCTGCTGGAAGCCCATCGGCATCGGTTCGCTCATCGGCGTCATCATCGGCGCGACGCCCGGCACCGGCGGCGGTCTGGCGGCGTTCATCGCCTACAATCAGGTCAAGCAAATGTCCAAGCATCCGGAAACCTTCGGCAAGGGCGAAATCGAGGGCGTGGCGGCGAGCGAATCCGCCAACAACGGCGCGTGCGGCGCCACCATGATTCCCATGCTCACCTTGGGCGTGCCGGGCGACGGCTCCACCGCGATATTGATGGGCGCGTTCATGCTGCACGGCATGGTGCCCGGTCCCTCGCTGTTCTCCGATCAGGGCAATATACTATATGCCATTATGCTGGGTCTCATCGTAGTCAACGTGTTCATGTACATACTGGGCAACGGCTTTACCCGCTTCTACGCGCACATTACGCGCATTCCCTACGAGGTGCTGGCGCCCATCGTGCTCACGTTCTGCATTGCGGGCTCGTATTCCACCAACAACCGCGTGTACGATATTTACATCATTCTGCTGGTGGGCATTGTGGCGTACTTCCTGCGCAGGCAGGATTTCCAGCTGGTGCCCATATTGCTGGGCATAGTGCTGGGTCCGCTGGCGGAGAAGAATTTCCGCCGCGCCATGGTCATTTCGCAGGGCAGCCCCAGCATATTCTTCACCCGCCCCATCAGCTGCGCGTTTATCGTGATCGCGTTCGTGTCCGTGGTGATTTTCGGCATTCGCAACGCGCGCTCCCGCAAGCGGGCGGAGGCAAATTCCAAGGCGTAGACTCGAATGGTTGGAAGAGGTCGCTTTTTCTAAGGCGGCTTCTTCTTTTTGGTTGTGAAATGGAAGCGCGTGTGGTATTATGAAGGAGCGGCAGCGCTGGATGTACCGCGTTCCGCAATATTTCAATATAGAAGGGGGGGAAAGAAAAGCACTCGATCGACCGAAAGGCATTTAGAGTAAACCACAAAACCAATATCGCGACAGAGATAAAAACGCAACGCATGCCCATTGACCATGCCAGAGCCGGTAGGTAGCCCGGCCGTCCCGCCGCTTTGGCGGGGTAAGTAACCTGCCCCTCCCGGGTTGTCCGTTCTTTGTCCATAACAACGGCAAGGAGGGAATGTTATGGACACATTTGTGCAGCTGACCGTGTATTTTGAAGATCCAT
>JAFUAR010000144.1 GCA_017460585.1 Clostridia bacterium | reverse complement strand
GGGGAAAGGGGGGAAGCAAGGGGGACGTCTTCTCTTTCTGCCTGCGCCGCCTCGTACGTCGCGTAGTGCTTCACGAGCTCGCGCCCCGCAAAGCGCCTTGCGGTCAAGCCCAGCATCCGCGCCAGCACCTCGTCGGTCAGCGCCTCAGTGGGAAAACCCTCGCGCTTCGCCTCGCGAATTTGGTCGATTACGGCAATGGCGTACGTGGTACCCAGCCCCGTGTCATTGGCAAAGCGGTAAAACGCCGCGTTCAGCTTCATAGTCAATATCCTCCAATTTCTCGAATCACTATTTTCTGTCGGTGAAGGTATTGTACAATGGCGTGTGTGCTATTTTGTGTCGAGGGGGAAACATACGCAAGGGGAACGGACAGGCGCAGGGCGCAGGAATCAAAGATACTATTCGCGCGTTTACATATTATTTACATTATTTCCTTTCCCAATCTATTGACAAAAACGGTGGGGTGTGTATAATAATCCTCGAAAGTTAGCACTCAACAGAAATGAGTGCTAACACCAAGGAATCGATAAGGAGATGAGCACATTGCGCCTGGACGAGCGAAAGTACATGATTCTTCAGGCCATCATTGATGACTACATCACCACGGCGATGCCGGTCGGTTCCCGCACCATCTCCCGCAAGGCGGGCGTGAGCGTTTCTCCCGCGACCATTCGCAATGAAATGAGCGATTTAGAGGAGCTCGGCTATCTGGATCAGCCCCACACTTCGGCGGGGCGCGTGCCCTCCGTAAAGGCATATCGCTTCTATGTGGATCATTTAATCAAGAGCGTGCGCCTTTCCAATGTGGAGGCGGAGCGTATGCACGAGCATTTGAACCAGCGCTCCAGTCAGGTGGAAAGCGTGATTCGCAGCGCGGCAAACGTGCTCTCGGATGCCACGCAGTATACCTCCATCATCGTCGCGCCAAAGCTGGGCAGCCTGCGCATTAAGCACATTCAGCTGGTACCGGTGGCGGAAAAGACCGCGCTCATGGTCATTGTGACCAACGCCGGTATCGTGAAGGACGCCGCCATCAGCATTCCCGAAGGGTTGGACGCGGATCACCTCTACGCCATCTCCCGAATGCTCACCGAAAAGCTGGCGGATAAACCGCTGGAAGCGGTGCGGCAGACCTTCGCGGAGCTTCTGCGCGATGCGGAGATCAATCGAAGGCTTTTGGGCGAGGCGCTCAATGTGATCGAGCGCAAGCTGGAAGCCGGCGATTCCACCGATATCGTCATTGGCGGCAGCGCAAATCTGTTGGCGTATCCGGAGTATCACGACGTCGGCAAGGCGAAGAGCTTCCTAGCGGCGCTGGAATCGCGCGAGACCATTCGTAAACTGGTGACTCGGGACGGCAGCATGGAAATCAACATCCGCATTGGTCCCGAAAACGGCGTGCCGGAGCTGAGCGATTGCTCGGTCGTTACCGCGCATTACGCCGTGGGCGATACCTCGGGCGGCACGCTCGGCATCATCGGACCCATCCGCATGAATTACAACAGGGTCATTTCCGTGTTGGATTTTATGGGGCGCACGCTCAGCGAAGTGCTGGCGGATCGGGTGTGAAAGGAATGAAAGCATGAAGAAGGATAAGGATAAAAAGAACTTCACCGAGGCGGAGAAGCCTGTAACCCCTCAGCCCGAGGCGGAGGAGGCGCAGCAGCCGGAGCCGTCCGAGGAAACCGAGGCGCGGCAGCCGGAAACGGCGCAGGAGACTGCGGAGGCGACCATCGAGCAGTGGCAGCAGGCGCTGGAGCTCGCGGTGAAACAGCGCGATGATTATCTGGACAGCCTGAAAAGAACGCAGGCGGACTTTCAAAATTTCAAGCGCCGCAACCAGACTGCGCGGTCCGACGGCTATGCGGACGGGATTTGCGAGGTGGCGACCGCGGTGTTGCCCGCCGTCGATAATCTGGAGCGCGCGCTCTCGGCGGCGCAGGAGGACGACCCGCTGGCGGACGGCGTGCGTATGACGCTCAGGCAGCTGTTGGACGGGCTAAAGCCCTTCGGCTTCGAGGAAGTGCCCGCTCTGGGCGAGGATTTCGATCCGGAAAAGCACAACGCCGTAATGCGCGAGGTATCCGAAACGCCCGGCAAGGTGCTGGAGGTATTCCAGAAGGGATATAAGGTTAAGGATAAGATCATTCGCTATGCAATGGTCAAGGTATCCGTGGAAGAATGATCGGTCGCTCCCGATTGTCCGCATGGCGGGCAAAAGAGCTTTACATACATATTCCCATGAGATTGATTGAATGGAGGCAAATAAAATGAGTAAGATTATCGGTATTGATTTGGGCACCACCAATTCCTGCGTCGCCGTAATGGAAGGCGGCGAGCCTACGGTTATTGTCAACGCGGAAGGCAACCGCACCACCCCCTCCGTAGTGGCGTTCTCCAAGAACGGCGAGCGTTTGGTCGGTCAGGTCGCGAAGCGTCAGGCGGTCGCGAATCCGGATCGCACGGTCATTTCCATCAAGCGCGAAATGGGCACCGATCATAAGACCACCATCGATGGGCACGACTACACTCCGCCGGAGATCAGCGCCATGATTCTGCAGAAGCTCAAGGCGGATGCGGAAGCCTATCTGGGCGAAAGCGTGACCGAGGCGGTCATCACCGTACCGGCGTACTTCTCCGACGCGCAGCGCCAGGCGACCAAGGACGCGGGACGCATTGCGGGTCTGGATGTCAAGCGCATCATCAACGAGCCCACCGCCGCCGCGTTGGCGTACGGTTTGGATAAGGGCGACAGCCACAAGATTCTGGTGTACGATTTGGGCGGCGGTACGTTCGACGTATCCCTCATGGAGGTTGGCGACGGCGTATTCGAAGTGCTGGCGACGGCGGGCAACAACCGTTTGGGCGGCGACGACTTCGACCAGAGAATTATTGATTATATCGCTTCCGAGTTCAAAAAGGAAAACGGCATCGACCTGCGTCAGGATCGCATGACCCTGCAGCGCCTGAAGGAAGCCGCCGAAAAGGCGAAGATCGAGCTGAGCGGCGTAATGAGCTCCAATATCAACCTGCCGTTCATTACCGCGGACGCGACCGGTCCCAAGCATCTGGATATGACCATTACCCGCGCGAAGTTCAACGAACTGACCGCCGATCTGGTCGAGAAGACCATTGGTCCCATGAATCAGGCGATTTCTGACGCGAAGCTCACCGCGCGCGATATCGACAAGGTCATTTTGGTGGGCGGTTCTACCCGTATTCCCGCCGTGCAGGAAGCCGTGCAGCGCGTCACCGGCAAGGAGCCCTTCAAGGGCGTGAACCCCGATGAGTGCGTGGCGGTCGGCGCTGCCATTCAGGGCGGCGTGCTCGGCGGCGATGTGAAGGATATTATACTGCTCGACGTTACTCCGCTGTCTCTGGGCATCGAAACGCTGGGCGGCGTGTTCACTCGCTTGATCGATCGCAACACCACCATCCCCGTGAAGAAGACGCAGGTGTTCTCCACCGCCGCGG
This sequence comes from Clostridia bacterium, assembly GCA_017460585.1. Taxonomy (GTDB): domain Bacteria; phylum Bacillota; class Clostridia; order Christensenellales; family Aristaeellaceae; genus Faecivicinus. The sequence goes on along the minus strand of JAFUAR010000144.1, from coordinate 1,477 downwards.
ACGGACAGACCAGCGTAGACGTACACGTGCTGCAGGGCGAGCGCGACATGGCGGCGTACAATAAGACGCTGGGTCGCTTCCAGCTGACCGGCATCGCGCCGGCGCCGCGCGGCGTACCGCAGATCGAGGTAACCTTCGATATCGACGCCAACGGCATTGTGCACGTATCCGCGAAGGATCTGGGCACCGGCAAGGAGCAGTCCATCGCCATTACCGCTTCCTCCAACATGACCGAGGAAGAGATCAAGAAGGCGGTCGACGAGGCCGAGCAGCACGCTGCGGAGGACAAGAAGCGCAAGGAAGAGGTTGAAACCTTCAATCAGGCGGACAGCCTCATCTATCAAACCGAAAAGACCATGAAGGACTTGGCGGATAAGATGGACGCTTCCGACAAGGCGAAGCTGGAAAGCGAGCTGGCTGAGTTCAAGAAGGTGCGCGAAGGCAACAACGTAGATCAGATCAAGACCGCTATGGAGAACTTCAGCAAGTCCACCTACGACGTGTTCGGTAAGATCTACCAGCAGCAGGCGGGTCAGCCCGGCGCGGACGGCTCTACCGGCACCACCGTGAACGACGACGGCTCCGTGGACGCGGAATTCACCGACAACAACTAATATATACATTATTTGCGATAGATGGTTTCAGCCTTGGGGCAGGGGACAAACGCGCCCCTGCCCATGGGCTTGTAAAGAGAAGGGTGTGACATATGGCAAAGAGAGATTATTACGAGGTTCTTGGGGTCGATAAGGGCGCGGACGACGCCACCATAAAAAAGGCGTACCGCACGCTGGCGAAAAAGAACCACCCCGATGTCAACCCGGGCGATAAGGACGCGGAGGAGCGCTTTAAGGAGATCAACGAGGCGTATCAGGTGCTGAGCGATCCTCAAAAGCGCGCGCAGTACGATCAGTTTGGTCACGATGGTCCGCAGGGCGGCTTCGGCAGCGGCGGATTTGGAGATTTTAGCGGATTCTCCGGCGGTTTCGGCGGATTTGAGGATATTTTCTCCACCATATTCGGCGGAGCGGCTTCCGGCGGGCGACAGAACGGTCCCATTCCGGGCGACGATTTGCGCTACGATCTAACCCTCACGTTTGAGGAAGCCGCACTGGGCTGCGAGAAGGATATCAATCTGGTGCGCGACGAGGAATGCCCCAACTGCCATGGCAGCGGCGCCGCGCCGGGTTCCAAGGTGGATACCTGTCCCACCTGCCACGGCTCTGGTCAGGAACGCGTGGTCACCAATTCCCCGTTCGGGCGCATTCAAAACGTGCGCACCTGCTCGCGCTGCCGCGGCTCGGGCAAGATCATTACCGAGCCGTGCCCAAAGTGCAAGGGCAGGGGCAAGGTACGCGTCAGCAAGCGCCGCACGGTGAAAATACCGGCGGGCGTAGACAACGGGCAGATCATCACCGTGCGCGGACAGGGCGGTCTGGGCGAGCGCGGCGGTCCCGCGGGCGATTTGCTCATCGTGGTT
>JAFUAR010000143.1 GCA_017460585.1 Clostridia bacterium | reverse complement strand
TTGCGACCCCCGACACCCCCATTGGGTGAATGGTAACCGGGAACTTCCATTCCTGTTGACTGTCTACGAAAAAATAACTTGCCAAACCAGTAGCGAACGTTTATAATATCTAAGGTTGAGGGGGAAGCAGGCTTGTCTTCTACATTAAACGTAATTACAGCGCTGAAAACGCCCGGTCAATCGTATCCGTTTGAGGCGGATACGACAATCGAGAAAATGCAGGTGCTGGGCGATCCGGTGGAGTTTACCGATGTAACCGCACGCGGTGAATTCATGAGCTCCGGAGAGCGCATTGATGTAGATGGCGAAGCGAAAGCAATCGTGGTTTCCCGCTGCGCACGCTGTCTAAAGCCGGTATCTGAACCGATATCCGCGCCGTTGCACGCCACGTTTCACCGCCAGCCTGATCCTGAAGACCCGGATCAGTATTGCTACGAAGCCTCCAAGGTGGAGCTCACGGATGCAATCCGGGACGCACTGGTATTGGAGCTGCCGCTTCGCTTTCTTTGTAAGGCGGATTGCAAGGGGCTTTGCCCCAAGTGCGGCATCGATCTGAACACGGGTTCCTGTACATGCCAAGAGGGCGAGGATGACCTGAATCCCTTCGCGGCATTGCGATCGATTGTTGAATACAATGAGGAGGTGTAACAATGGCGACTCCGAAGGGAAAAGTATCCAAAGCAAGGCGTGATTCTCGCCGCAGCGCGCATTGGAAGCTGTCCGCGCCGGGCATCGTAAAGTGCCCCCGCTGCGCAAAAATGAAGCTCAGCCACCGCGTTTGCAAGTACTGTGGTTACTACGACGGTCAGGAGATCATCAAGGTCGAAGCCGAGGCGAAGTAATCCATTCGTAAATGAAGAAGCTGTTCCCCTACGATTGGGGACAGCTTCTTTTGCTTGGTTACTGTTCAGCCTACGGCTTCACAGGTTGTGGACGAGGGACACGTCCCCGCCCGCGGCGCGGCGCTCGAATTTTCAATTCGGCGGTGCCCCGCTTGATTCTTTGAATCGACCGGGGCAGTCGGCAAAGCCTGCAAAGAAGCGGACACTTGGTCCGCGTCCTCGCGACGTACACGCCGCCGCCGCGGATTGAACGTCGAGGGTTGCGACTCCCAACACCCCCATGGGTGAATACTAACTTTGCTTGCTATACGGCTTTCACGCAAATCGTCTCTTTGGGCTGTATAGAAACATCTACATAGCTTACAGTTTGTTCCGATATACGCATGATTTCCTCGTGCATCTCCACTTCCCTGCCATCCTGCTGTAAAAGGTGTTCTCCGGCAAATCGTGCTCGCCAAACAATCGGATGCGCACATTCATTGGTCAATAGCGTCGCCTCATGCCCTCTATGCTCCACAGAAATATGACCATCGAGCACATTGATGTGTTCCAGCGCAACCCATTCAATATCGCCGATGCCCGACAGCGTCGCCACTTGATTCAGCGCAGCATTTGGTTCTACGCCCATCAAGCCCGTGGCAATTGCGCCCACAGCGCTATAGCTCGCCTCTGGATACTCACGCCGATAGAGCTGTGGATCCATCGCGCGCCGCAGCGCCTTCTGCGCTTCCGTTTCCATACCATAACGCCATAAGCTCTCCGGCAGATGGCAGAACAGTTCGATAATCGGTTCTTCCATGCGCGCGCTCATCTCCGCTAGAATCGGTCTTGCTTGCTCTGCAGTAGCGATACCACGATAAAACACATCCTTTGTTTTCCATGGATCGTTCGGATCAAACCGTAATTGCCCATCGAAACCCATGCCAAACGCAAAGCCCTGCTCCGCATCGAACCAGTATCTCAGAAATTCTCGTTTCAATTCCTCGCCGCGTCTATGATATATCTCCGCCAATTCGTTGCGTCCCGTCAAGCGGCAGATTTCCGAATCGCTTTCGTACGCCTTAATCTGCGCACAAACCAAATCTCCGCCCACCTTCATGTGATGCATGGACATTCCGCCCTCATCGTAAGAGGCAATCCCTCGCCTCCCTTCCTCTGGAATACGGTCGGGTATACCATCGCCGTCTCGATCCCAACGGGCGATGTACTGTTCCATAGTGAGCGCACAAAAGCGTTCGATATCCGGATCGGTGAGGTAGCGAATATCTCCTGTATACTTGTATAGTCTATAGAACGCATCCAACAAATCAAAATTCGCCGGCAGGTTATACCAGAAATTGCCATCGTTTGTATAATCCACCGGACAAGGACGATCGTAGCGATCGATTTCCCAATAACCACAGTAATCGCGATTCGGGGATATACTCCGTGCGAATTTCTTCATCATATTGAAATTGGCGCTGCTTAGACCGAGCGCTTCCGCGCCGATACACTGGTGGCAGGTATCGCGTATACAAAACGCATCGCGTCCCGGCAGTGCAGCCTCGTAGTAATCGCCCACAGGATAGCCCTCAAACGCCCAGCGCAGCGCCTCCCGCTTCAACCGATCGAAACCCTGCTCTAGGGCGCGATCGCAGCTATGGAGCATCATTGGCGTTTCCATTTTCAATGCCATGGTAAATCCTCCTTTGGTTCGTATTATATAAGCAGTGCAGTGGTAAAACCATGGCTTTTTGTCCCCCGCGTATGTATGTGTGTATATCGGACTGCGCTCATACACAGGAAGACGCATATTGTCACAAATGCTTTTCACCCACGCAAAAGCGACCCGCGCTTTTCACGCGGGTCGCCAAACGTTCAAGTTTAGCTTACTTGAGCAGCTCGCTGAACTCGTTCTGCATGGCTTCGATGTTCGCCGCCACTTCGCCGGTGGAGAGCATCTCGGTCATATAATCATCAAAGCGAGAGAAGATTTCCTGCGTATTCTTGTCCGCCGCGGGCAGCGCAACGCCCCAGCCCTGAGCAGCAGCGCCCAAGAACGCATCGGTGTTGTAATCGGCATACTTTTCAGCCCAGAGCTGATCGCAGCCTTCATACGCGGGAATGACCACGCCCGCGGTCATCGCCTGCGCATCATAGGTGCCCATCCACTCGAGGAACGCCTTAACCTCTTCGGGATGCTGCGTGCTCGACGCGCCAACCCAGCTCAGACTGTGAGACACGGTCTTGCGCTCCTTCATGATCGGCAGCGGGGCAACGCCCAAGCTCTCGCCAAACAGATCGGCGTATACGCCCATCTGCCAGCTTCCGTTGAAGGTCATGGCGATCATGCCGGACTGGAAGCGGGTATCCGCAGAGATTTCAACCTGATCTTCCACAGTAGGAGAAACGCCCTCAACCAGAATGGCGTCCGCCAGCTTCTGAATGGCTTCTACGGCTTCGGGGCTGTTCACAACGCAGCTGCCGTCCTCGGCGAACACCGCGCCGCCGTTGCCATAGATGTAGTCATAGCCCCACTGCTGACCGGTAGGCTGAACCGCAACGCCGTACACGCCGGCATCCGCGTCAGTCAGCGCCTTGGCGATTTCAATGAACTCATCCCAAGTCCAATCGTCGCTGGGATAATCAACGCCCGCGGCGTCGAACAGATCCTTGTTGTAGAATACGGCGATGGAGTCGTAATCCTTCGGAATGCCCCACAGCTTGCCATCCACAGTATGGGCGGCAATGGCGCTCGCGGCCAGCTTGCTGACATCGACCTTGCCGGAATCGAACAGATCGGTGATGTCCAGCAGGTAGCCGTTCTTGGCATAGTCGCGCACGTTCAGCGCATTAATGGAGAAGATATCCGGCGCGGAACCGGCGGGCAGACCAGTCACCAGCTTATCCCAGTACTGTGCCCACGGCACGGTGCTGGCGTTTACCTGAATTTCGTCCTGAGAAGCATTGAAAGCGTCTACAGCCGCCATAATGCCCTCTTCCTGCTCGCTCATCCAGTAGTTCATTTCCAGTTCCACAGCTGCAAACGCCGAGGAGCTGAACGCAAGGATCAGCGCAAGCGTAAGAGTCCACACGAGCAGTTTCTTCATGAATGGTACACCTCCAAATATATTACTTATCCGGACCCATTCCGGATTGGGTACAAATGAAATACGATCGATCAGGTCTTCATACCGGAGGTCGCAATGCCCTCGAGCATCTGCTTTTGACCGATCAGGAACACCACCAGCATGGGCACCATGGCATACACGCCCGCCGTCATCTGAATGGGAATCTTGGTAGCGTACTGTCCCTGCATATTCGCAATGGCGATGGACAGCACGTACAACCGCTCCTTGCTGACCACAATCAGCGGCCAGAGCATCTCGTTCCAGCACCACAGCGTGGTGAGCACGCCGAAGGCAATCAATCCATTCTTGACCAGAGGCAGCAATATGCGCCAGTAAATGCCGAAGAAGCTGCATCCATCCAGCATCGCCGCTTCATCCAGCTCGCGCGGCAACGACATGAAGTTCTGCCGCAGGAAGAACGTGCCGAATATACTGGGAAGGTTGGGTATAATGATTCCCGCAAAGGAATCGAGCCAGCCGAGCTTCAGGCAGATCAAGAAGCGCGGAATAATGATCATCTGCGTAGGCACCATCAACACCGTCATACACAGCAGGAATATGATATTTTTGCCCGGAAAATCGGAGCGGGCAAAGGCATACGCCGCCATGGAGCTGGTGAGCAGCTGGAACGCCACGGTCACCACAGTGACCAACAAGGTATTCTTATAATAGTTCGCAAAGTTATACTTTTGCAGCACATCGGCGTAATTCTGCCACTGCGGCACCTTGGGCAGCCAGACGATGGGCACCTTCATGGCCTCCGTCTGCTGCTTGAGGCTGGTCAATATCATCCATGCGAAGGGCATAATCATAAAGACGGCCCAGAAGATGAGAAGCAGATACAGTATGATGCGCGCGATGGGTAAGCGTTTTTGCTCCTTCACTTCCGACACCTCCTTATTCGTAGTGGACCCACTTGTTCTGCAGGCGGAACTGTACCAGCGTGAGCGCCAGTATAATCACCAGCAATATGACCGACTCCGCCGATGCGATGCCGAGCTTATGGTACAGGAAGCCCTTTTCGTAAATACCGTACACCATGGTGCGATAATACATCATGAACTTATCCGCCGTAGCGCCGGAGCCCGCCAATGTGTAAATGACATCGAACGCCTTAAAGCCGCCCATCAGCGATGTGATGGATACGAAGAACAGCACTGGCGAGAGCAGCGGTATGGTTACGTTTACAAACTGCTTGAAGCCGTTTGCGCCGTCAATTTCCGCCGCTTCATAGTACACGCGCGGAATATTCTTCAAGCCCGCCAGCAGAATGATCATATTATAACCCGCGGAGGACCATACGCCCACGATGATGACGCCCAGCATCATGAAATTCGGGTCGGTCAACCATTTGGGACCGTTGATGCCGACGACCTTGAGCGCCTGATTGATCACGCCATACTGGCTATTGAGCAATGAGCGCCACACCATACCAACCGCGGCCGCCATGGTAACCGATGGCAGAAAGTAAATGACTCGGAATAACGAGCGGAACCTGATATCCTGATTCAGCGCGTTCGCCAGCAATACGCTCACAATCATGGAAAGC
>JAFUAR010000142.1 GCA_017460585.1 Clostridia bacterium | reverse complement strand
GCGGGTACGCGCTCCACAAGTGCCTCCAGTACATCGGCAATGCCGATTCCCTGCTTGGCGGAGACCAGCGGCGCGCCCTCCGTATCCAGACCGATCTCGTCTTCGATTTGCTTCTTGACGCCCTCCGGATCGGCGGAAGGCAGGACGATCTTATTGATGACCGGCAGTATTTCCAAATCGTGCTCCAGCGCTAAATATACGTTGGCGAGCGTTTGCGCCTCAATACCCTGACTGGCGTCTACCACCAGCACCGCGCCTTCGCACGCCGCCAGCGCGCGCGATACCTCGTAGGTGAAGTCTACGTGCCCGGGAGTGTCGATTAGGTTGAGCTCGTATTCCTGCCCATCCTTTGCGCGATAGGGCATACGTACCGCTTTGGATTTTATGGTGATGCCGCGCTCGCGCTCCAGTTCCATGGAATCGAGCACCTGATCGGTCATGTCCCGCTTCTGCATTACGCCGGTTAGCTCCAGTATGCGGTCCGCCAGCGTGGACTTGCCGTGGTCGATGTGCGCGATGATGCAAAAATTGCGAATTTTACTTTGATCCATGTGGGAAACAACCTTCCTGCGTTTGGTCGTGGGTGGTTTGGGCTATCCATTTTGGTACAGATAGCGCACAGCGAGACTCGGATAGTACTGATCCTTGTACATTCTGTGTCCGGTTACGTCCGCGTAGGCGCGATACTTTTTGCCGAGCGTGGGAGTAATGGTCGTACGGTTTTCCAAAATCAATAGTCTGGGTACTGTGCTCGTGCCAATATTCATGACCAGCCAGTTGCTGCCGTCTTCGGTATAGCTGTCGGTAATGGTCCCTTCGCACAGGAAGATTTTGCCGTGCCACTGCTCGTACAGGCGCGTGAGGTTGGCGTAATCCATCGCCCAAGCGCGCGAGGTATACGTGCCCTCTGAGGGTACGTAATCGATGGTGAGCGATACCACCGCGTCCTGCCGCCCCTCTTTGGTCACGCGGAACCGCACGATATTTTCGCCGATGTTGTTCAGCGTAGCGATAAAGGAGAAAGAGCCGGATTCGCTGAGCGTCATGCTCTCTTCATTATAGGGCGTTTCCACGCTGATCCCCGCGCCTTGCTCTATAATGCCGCGTACGGACGCCGCCGCCGTTTGGCTTACGGTGGACATACTCGAATCGAGCTCTACCTCGATATCGTACTTCTCGCGGTAGATGATAATTTCCTTGCGCGTTTCGTGGTGCTGAGGCGTGGTGACCACCAGCGTATATATGTTATCGCCAATGGGATACACGTTAACATTCTGGCTGAGCTGACCATCGCGCTGCACGAAATCGGAAACATCCTCGTTGTTCAGCAGTACCCGACTGCCCGGAACAACGGAAACCTGCAATTGGTAATGCGAGGTTACCACCGAGGTGCGCCCCTCCGGAGGGTTCACGATTTGTACCGGCGATTCGGGCACGGCAATCTCCATGGCGAGCTCGGGCAGCTGCGTGCGCATACCGTTTTCCTCAATGAGTATGGGCGTAATATGCACTATGGCGGATTCGATATCCGTCACGTCGCCCGAAAACCACTCCGCATCGGCAATATTGATGCGCGCCGTACCGCCGGAAATGGAAATGGATTTCTGCATTTCAGGAAGGAAAATCTGGTCGCCATCCGAGCCATAGAACACGATGGAATGGGCGGCGCGCCCGTCGTCGGTGACCATTTCGGTAATGGTGGGGGTATATTCGCCGCGCGTATACAAGCGGTTCAAGCGGTAATCGCGCACCCAGTACAGCACGCGGAACAGACCGAATATGACGATGAGAATGGTGAGCGCGGTCGCCGCCCAGATGAGCCAACGCTGCGAGGGAGTGCGCTCTTCCTCTGCGGGAGCCGCCGACGCGGATGCTGTGCTCGCCTTGAGAGGAGTACCGGCACGGGAGAGAGGCTGCCTGCAATTGGGGCAATACTGCGGCGTACCGGCAAAGCTGCTGCCGCAATAGGGGCACCGCATTGCGCATTCCTCCCTCCAGATTCAATCATTGCAT
>JAFUAR010000141.1 GCA_017460585.1 Clostridia bacterium | reverse complement strand
CGGCCGAGAACGGCAAGGAGGTCACCGTAGTCATGGAGCTTCGCGCGCGCTTTGACGAACAGAATAATATTGAATGGACGCGCGAATTGGAGGAATCGGGCTGCCGCATTCTATACGGACCCGAGGGCTATAAGTGCCATGCCAAAATTTGCCTGATTACCCGCCGCGAGCGCAGTGGTTTCAGTTACATTACCCAAATTGGTACGGGCAACTACAACGAGAAGACCTCCACGCTCTACACCGACTTTTGCATGATGACGGCGGATAACGCCATCGCGCAGGATGCGGTCGCCTTCTTCGAAAATATGATGATCGGCAATCTATCGGATGAATACGAGCAGCTGCTGGTCGCGCCGCGCGCGATGAAGACGCACCTGATGGACATGATCGACGGACAAATCGCTCTAGGTACGCGCGGACGCATACTGATCAAAGCGAATTCCGTAACGGAGCGCGACTTAATCGATAAACTCTCCGAGGCCTCCTGCGCGGGCGTACAGATCGATCTGATCATTCGCGGCATTTGCTGTCTGGTACCGGGCGTTGCGGGCAAAACCGAGAATATTCGCGTAACCAGTATTGTCGGGCGATTTTTGGAGCACAGCCGCATATACTGCTTTGGCGAGGCGGATGAGAACCGCCGAATCTATCTATCCTCCGCCGATATCATGACCCGCAACCAGTCGCGCCGCGTCGAGGTTGCCGCGCCGGTCAAGAGTGCGGAGATCAAAGCAGTCCTTTCCGATTATTTGGACAGGCTGCTCGCGGATAATACCAAGGCGTGGCGGCTTCAGTCCGACGGGACGTATACCGAAGTACAACCCAATGAAGGCGAAGCGGAAAGCGCGGTGCAATTTTGGTACATGGATCATCCGCTAAGCCTCAAGGAATCCGCACCGGTCAAGAAGAACCTGCGAAGCCGCCTGCGCGGGTTGTGGCGCTCATGAACAGAACGGAGCAATCGCGCGCGCTGCGCCCCATCGCGCATATTCAAACGGATTTTCCCACCAAATTTGGCGTACCTCGGCAGAGCGGTCTGGCAAACGATCTGTTGGCGACCGTGATATTCGAACCCGAATATCGCGATGAAAACGCGCTGCGCGGCATTGAAGCCTACAGCCATCTTTGGCTGATTTGGGAATTTTCGGAAAACCTGCGCGAAGGCTGGTCCCCTACCGTGCGCCCGCCGCGGCTGGGCGGCAACGCCGCCATGGGCGTATTTGCCACGCGCTCGCCCTTTCGCCCCAACCCCATCGGGTTGTCCTGTGTAAAGCTGGTCAGCGTGGAGCGAACGGCGCAATGCGGCGCGGTATTGCGCGTATCGGGCGCGGATTGCGTGGACGGCACGCCGATCTACGATATCAAGCCATACTTGCCGTATGCGGACAGCCATCCCGAAGCGACCGGCGGTTTTACCGATGCGCTAAAAGCGCATATACTCAAAGTTGAATTCCCCGCAGCGCTCCAAAATGCCTTCACTTCTGAGCAGTTGGCGGGGTTGATACAGGCGCTCTCTCAGGACCCGCGTCCGGGCTACCGCAGAAACGACGAGCGACCCTTCGGCTTTCTATACGCCGGAAGGGACGTGCGGTTTACCGTTTCCGGCGATACGCTTACGGTGCTTTCCTGCGAAAAAGTGTCAAATCAGAGAGGAGAGAAAACATGAAAGTATTGCTGCTAAACGGAAGCCCCCATACAAAAGGCTGCACTTATGTGGCGCTCAATGAAGTGCAGAACACATTGCACGAAGAAGGCATCGAGACCGAGCTCATACAAGTAGGCGCGAAAGACATTCGCGGCTGCGTCTCCTGCCATCGCTGCGACCAGATTGGAAAATGCACGTTCGATGATATCGTGAACGAAATTGCGGAAAAGTTCGAAGCCGCAGACGGCATTGTGGTCGGCTCGCCCGTATACTACGGTTCGCCGAACGGCACGCTCACCAACCTTCTGGACCGCCTATTCTATTCCACTCGCTTTGATAAAACCATGAAGGTCGGCGCGGCGGTCGTATCCTGCCGCCGTTCAGGCAACACCTCTTCCTTCGATGTGCTCAACAAGTACTTCTCCATTTCCTCTATGCCCATCGTCACCAGCCAGTATTGGAACAACATTCATGGCTTCTCCGCCGAGGATGCGCTCAAGGATTTGGAGGGACTGCAAACCATGCGCACGCTGGGGCGCAATATGGCGTTCCTGCTAAAGGGCATCGCCCTCGCCAAAGCGCAATACGGTTTGCCGCAATCCGAGGAAAAGCATTTGTTTACTAGTTTTCCGGATGGGCTGTAACGGAGGAGTGTTCATGCAGAATTTTGCGTTTATCGGCATGGGCAATATGGCGCGCGCCATTGCAAGCGGCTTGATTGAAAGCGGCGCGGTGCAAGCGAGCGCCATGTGCGCCTACGCCCCGCATCAGGATAAGCTTCGCGCCTTTTGCGAACCTCTGGGCATTCGTCCCTGCCAAACCGCGCGAGAAGCCATTTCCGCCGCGGATACGGTCATTATGGCGGTCAAGCCCTATATAGTGGAGGGCGTACTCCACGAACAACGGTCCGCACTTGCAGACAAGGCGCTGCTCTCCGTTGTGGCAGGATATACGCTGGAGCGCTATAGCTCGCTGCT
>JAFUAR010000140.1 GCA_017460585.1 Clostridia bacterium | reverse complement strand
CCTTCTGCACCTCGGCGCCGCAGGTCTCCACGGAGTGCGCGTCGTGCGCCTTGGAGGAGCCGGTCGCGCCGCCAATGCCGTCGCGCCCCGTGCTGCCGCCCAGCAGTATCACCACGTCGCCCGGGGCGGGGCGCTCTCTGCGCACGTTTTCCGCGGGCGCAGCGCCCACCACCGCGCCAATTTCCATGCGCTTGGCGGCGTAGCCCGGGTGGTACAGCTCGTCTACAATGCCCGTCGCCAGACCGATCTGGTTGCCGTAGGAGGAATAGCCCGCCGCGGCGGTGGTCACCAGCTTGCGCTGGGGCAGCTTGCCGGGGATGGTCTCTTCCACGGGCTTGAGCGGGTCCGCCGCGCCGGTTACGCGCATGGCGCCGTAAACGTACGCCCTGCCGGAGAGCGGGTCGCGAATCGCGCCGCCGATGCAGGTGGCCGCGCCGCCGAAGGGCTCGATCTCGGTGGGATGGTTGTGGGTTTCGTTCTTAAACAGCAAGAGCCACGGCTCCGTTTCGCCGTTGACCTCGATGTCGATCTTCACCGTGCAGGCGTTGATCTCCTCCGATTCGTCCAGCTGGTCGAGCTGTCCGTTTTCCCGCAGCTGCTTTACGGCGATGGTCGCCAAATCCATTAGGCAAATGGGCTTGGTGCGGTTCAGCGCCTTGCGCACGTTCAGATAATCCGCCCACGCGCTCTCAAGCAGCGGGTCGGCAAAGCGCACCGAATCGATGGTGGTCAGGAAGGTGGTGTGCCGGCAATGGTCGGACCAGTAGGTATCGATCATGCGAATTTCGGTAATGGTGGGGTCGCGGTCCTCCTGAATGAAGTACTGCTGGCAGAAGGCGATATCGTCCAAATCCATCGCCAGCGCGTAGGAACGAATGAATTCGCCCAGCGCCTCGCGGCTCAGCGCGCGGAAGCCCGCAAGCGTTTCGACCTGAGTGGGAATGTCCACATTCATGGCGAGCGTTTCGGGCAGCTCGAGCGAGGCCTCTCGCGCCTCTACGGGGTTGATGACGTAGCGCTTCACTCTGGCGATATCGTCGCCCGAGAGCGCGCCGTACAGCGCATAGACCTTGGCGGTGCGGATTTCCGGCTTGTCGCCGGTGGAGAGAATTTGGATGCACTGCGCGGCGGAATCCGCGCGCTGGTCGAATTGCCCGGGCAGATACTCCACGGCGAATACGGTTGCGCCTTCCGGCTGGAATGCGTCGGTCACAATGTCCAGCTGCGGCTCGGAGAATACCTTCGCCTTGGCGGTTTCAAACAGCTCGGGGGAGATGCCCTCGGCGTCGTAGCGGTTGGCGATGCGCAGCCCAGTGAGCGCGCGAATGCCCAAGAAATCCCGCAGGTCGGCAAGCTGCGCCTGCGCTTCGTTGGCGAGCTCCGCCCGCTTTTCCACAAATACGCGATAAACCATTTTTCAGCCCTCCAGCGCCGCCAGCGCGCGCTTTCCGATATCGCGGCGGCAGTATGCGTTTTCAAAGTGAATGCTGTCGGCGAGCGCGTACGCCCGCTCAATGGCTTCCGGCAGCGAGTG
>JAFUAR010000015.1 GCA_017460585.1 Clostridia bacterium | reverse complement strand
CGGGCAAATGTAGACAGGAAGCTCTTTTCGAAGATCCGCTGCAGCGAGGATTACATACCCAAGAAGAAAACTATTGTCGCCCTTGCGATTGCGCTGCGTTTAAGCCTAGACGATACCAAGGACCTGCTGGACAGCGCAGGGCTGACGCTGACCAATAACAGCAAAGCGGATGTGATTGTGCGCTTCTGCATAGAGAACGGTATTTACGATATTTTCGAGGTCAACGCGCTGCTCTTCCAATTCCATCAGTCCATTCTTGGCTGAGTATTGTCGCTTTGCAAGCGACCATTTCATTCCGTGGAAAAGCTATACTTGTACCATCAAAAACAAGGAGGGCTTGCAGAAATGAAGAAGAATCTCACGGAGCTGGTAATCATTTTGGACAGAAGCGGTTCCATGGGCGGGCTGGAGAGCGATACCATTGGCGGATATAACAGTATGCTGAAAAAGCAGCGCGAGACCGAAGGCGAGGTGCTGGTGTCTACGATGCTGTTCGATGATCGCAGTGAGGTGCTCTATGACCGCGTGCCCATTGAGAAGCTGCCGCAGATGACCGACAAGGAATATTACGTGCGGGGCTGCACGGCTTTGCTGGATGCCGTGGGCGGTGCGATTCATCACATTGGAAACGTCCACAAGTATATCCGTGAGGAAGACAGACCGGAGAAGACGATCTTTGTGATTACGACGGATGGTCTTGAAAATGCCAGCCGTGAATACACGTATGAGCGTGTGAAAAGGATGGTAGAGCGCCAGAAAGAGCAATATGGCTGGGAGTTTTTGTTCCTTGGCGCCAATATAGACGCCATAGAGACCGCCGGACGATTCGGCATCGCGGCGGATAGAGCCGCGAATTACAACAGCGATCGCGTAGGAACGGCGTTGAACTACGAGGTTTTGGCGGAGACCGTATGCGAGATGCGCGTTGCCGCGGCGCCCATCGGCGCGGACTGGAAAAAGCGCATTGATGAGGACTATGAGAAGCGCGGAAAGAGGGGAGACAGGGTATAATGTACGGTGCGATCTTGGGCGATATGATCGGCGCGCCCTATGAATTTGACCGCAGCCCGAAGATCAAGGATTTTCCGCTCTTTGGCAAAGAATCGGAATTTACCGATGATACTGTAATGTCGATTGCCGTTACGGAGGCTCTTTTGGACGCGCTTGACGATGCGGCGGACGATGGGACAGAACGCCGCCTTGTGATTGCGATGCGGCAATGGGGAAGGAAGTATCCTTACGCTGGCTACGGAGGAGGCTTTTACCGGTGGCTTTGCGCGAAGGATCCCCAGCCTTACGGCAGCTACGGAAACGGTTCGGCGATGCGCGTGTCCTCCGCCGGATGGCTCTATGAAACGCTTGAGAAAACAGAGCATATGGCGGAGCTGACCGCAAGGGTTACGCATAATCATCCGGAAGGGATAAAGGGGGCTGTGGTGACCGCCGGAATCATATTCCTTGCCAGAAGCGGCGCATCTAAGAAGGAGATCAGAAGGTATGCGGAAGGAAAGGGCTATGACCTTTCCAGAACCTGCGATGAGATTAGACCGACCTATCGCCATGTAGAGAGCTGTCAGGGGACGGTGCCGGAGGCGATTACGGCATTTCTGGAAGAAACGGATTTTGAGGACGTGATTCGAACGGCGGTGTCCCTTGGCGGAGACTGTGATACGTTGACCTGTATTGCAGGGGCTATGGCGGAGGCTTTCTTCGGCGTGCCGACCGAGCTGAAGGTCGAGTGTGAAAAGAGAATTCCGGAGGATATGCGGGAGGTTCTATATCGTTTCAACAAACATAGATGCCCCCAAAAGTCCGCACAATAGGCGCAAGCAAAGGAGAGCAGAGGAAGGCTGTGTACAGACGCGGATATGCTCCTTAAAATTCAATATCATTGAAAAAGACAGGCTGGCAAATTCAACGCGATTTGCCAGCCTGAATTGGGTGAATTAGAACGTCCAGCTTTCCGGCGCTTCGGAGAACGACGCAATGGTCGCCGCAGCATTCTTGAGGTACAGCACCTCTACGATGCCATCGTCTTCATTGTACATATTGCGCAGACCGGCGTTTGCATCCAACATGGCCTTCTTCGCCTCGCGGCGTTCATCGCGCACAGCCTCGGCCGCCAAACGAATCCACTTGCCGCCCGCCATGCCGGAAATCTCGATCTTCGGATTCTTTTGCATCTGCTTGAACACCGGCTTCTGATTATTGGTGATGATATACAGCTTGTCCTCGAATGCGCACACGGCGCCGAAGGGACGTACGCGAGGCTGATCGCCTTCGACCGTCGCCAGATAGAAGGTGCCGCAATCCTTCAAAAACTTCAATGCCTTTTCCATTATGAATTCCAGTCCTTTCGAAAGTTGTATTTTGCCGTTGCTTTATGCTAGGAACAATGCTATTATAATGGATAAGGCGATTAATAGCAACTACGATATTTTGCGATACCGGTATCAATTATGATGCCTTAGGAGATTGACTATGGAAAATGAAAAGCGCAACCTGTTCGGCGTGTGCCCATACTTGACCTCGCAGCGGCTGCTGTCGGGCAAGTGGTCGATCTATTTACTGTTCCTGTTGAGAGACGCGCCTGTACGCTTCAATGAACTGCAGCGGCGTATGCCGGAGAACATGACCCATACCACGCTCTCCCGCCAGTTGAAGCTGTTGGAGGATGAGGGGCTGATCGTGCGCAGGGTCTATTCGGAAATACCGCCCAAGGTGGAGTATTCCCTGAGCGATATCGGGCATAAGTTTGAAAAGGTGTTGGATTCCTTGGAAATATGGGGCGGCGAGTACATTGAATACCTGCACAATGCGCGCGGTGTTGAGCAACAACAATGATTTGATGAGGGATGACGTGTGATCGGCATTGGCGGTGCCAATGCGGAAAACCAAGTGCTGCGCTACAAGGAGCTGGAGCGCAAGGTGGTGGGTATTACGCCCACTATGCTGACGAAGTGCTTGCGGGAATTGGAGTGCGATAATCTCATTCACAGGGAGCAGTACGCGACCATTCCCCCGACGGTGGAATACTCGCTGACCGAACGTGGCAAGACGCTGATTCCGGCGCTGGAAACGGTATACCAGTGGGGCGAAGCGCAGATGAAAAAATAATCACTTCCAGCGCGCTTTGGCGCGTGGAAGTGACGGATGAATTGGAGAGCAGCGCTAAACAAGTTGTTTTAGTACATTGCCAATATCGTTGTTGATACAAATGGATTTGTCCAATATTTCCACAGGGGTGAAAGCCTCCCCATAGTTTACGCAGGCATAGGTGGCATTGGGCCATTCATGGGTCATGCGCATAAAGGGCACCTTTACGATGGTGGGAGTGTTTCGACCAATGCCCAAATCCAGAAAAACAGTCCTGCTCTTTTTGTGTGCATCCAGATAGTCGGAATACAGCTTTGCGTGGGCGTGCCAGCCCTCATCTTCCACAAAGGTCGAATCCGCACGCAGGTTCATGCTCATGGGGCGTCCACAGCGCGGACAATGCGGCACCAGCTCCGAAGGGATACGCAATTGCAAGGTTGAATTCTCAGAAACGGTCAGATCGCCGTTTTTTGCGAATGTGAATCCCTGCGATTCTACCATTTTGCGCACCGCGTCCGCGTTATCATAGGTGGACTTGTGGCAGGGCTTAGAGCACTGGAAAAGACCGTAATCGCCCTGCGTGTAAAACAATCTCTGTTTGTCAAATCCAGCCTTTTGAAAGCAATGATCGACATTGGTCGTGATGACAAAATAATCCTTGTGTTCAACCAGCTTGAATAAATCCTCGTACACGGGTTTCGGCGGATTCATGTAGCGATTGACGTAGATGTTCCTACTCCAAAAAGCCCATCGCTCTTCAGGGGAATCGTAGGGATAAAAGCCGCCGGAGTACATATCGTTGAAGCCATATTTCTGGTGAAAATCCTCGAAGTACTTTTGAAAGCGCTCGCCCGCATAGACAAAGCCTGCGGATGTGGAAAGCCCTGCGCCCGCGCCAATCAGTACCGTATCCGCCTGCGCCAACGCCTCGCGCAGCTTTTCAACGCCGTTCTCGGTATCGCCGTAGATTACCTTACCACTAAACATTTTGACATATCTCCTCTTAAAACCAACCATCGGTAGTATTGTGCAAAACGGTAAAAGCGCTCGCACAGATCATTTCCATGTAGAGAGAACGACATGGCGAGCTCATTCTTCCGACAAAATGGACGTTTCGACATCATTCATTACGTCCGCAAGGGTGATGGACTTCATTTCGTCCTCCATGGCGCTTTGTATGCGCATTAGGCGTTGATCCATGGCTTGATGAATGTGGCGCCCAACGGGGCAATCGGAGTTGGGGCGATCGTGAAAATGGAAAAGACCGCCCGCATTGACGCAGTCCACCGCAGCATATATATCGTAAAACGTGATTTCGTGCAACGAACGGGCAAGGCGAATGCCGCTCTTGCCTTGACTAATACTGATAATGCCCGCCTCCTTGAGCATGGACATGACCGTGCGGACGATCACGGGATTTGCGCCTATGCTGCCCGCCAGAAAGCTGCTGGTCACCTTTTGCTGCTGTTGGAAATGCTCTATGCAGGCAATGATGTGGACCGCGATGGTGAATCGACTGGTAATTTGCATGGTTCATCCCTCTCTTGTATCATGTAATATACCATGTTGCAGGAGGAATGTCAATCGCTTGGGAACTGTGAGTGCGCAATACCTGTAATATTCATATTGACAGGTATATGTCGGCGTGGTATAATGGCTCTGGCTTGCAAACAATATTATTACAAGTAGATCGACGAGCTGAATTACACGCCGAATGGAATTCAGTTCGAACCCATAAATCGCATGAGGGAGCGTTCATGAACACAACTCAAATCGAATGCTTTGTGCGCGTGGCGGAGGCGCTGAACTTCCAGCAGGCGGCGGAAGCGCTGCATATTTCACAGCCCGCCGTGAGCAAACAGATTGCCGCGCTGGAAAACGAACTGGGCGCGCGTTTATTTGTACGCTCTACGCACACGGTCTCGCTTACGAGCGCGGGCGCGCTCTTTCTAGCCGACGCTCGCAATTTACTGCGGATCACGTACCATTCCAAACAGGTGATTGCAGAAAACCAGCAGGATATCGAAACCGTGCTGCGCATTGGCTATTCCGATACCAACGAGCTGCCACGCCTGATCGAGTGGCTAAAACGGTTGCGGCAGGGGAATTCCGCCTTTCACCCGATACTCACGGAGAATTCATGGGATGCCAATTTGACCGCGCTGCAGCACGGGCAGTTGGACCTGTGTTTCGCCTTTCAGGATAATAAGCAACATGGGCAGATGAAGTTTCTGCCGCTGACGGCGCATCATTTTCGCTGCGTACTTCCCGCCGATCATCCGCTGGCGGAAAGCGAATGCGTGACCTATGAACAGCTGAGGGAAGAGAGGCAAATTGTGTGCGTTCCGCTATCTCTGCGCACGCGCTATTACAGCGGAGAGAACGCGGACGCGATTCCTGTGGGGGAAAAGCAGCAAAAAATCCTCTGCGGCAATGCCGCGGAGGCATATGCGTTGGTGCTGGCGGGTTTTGGCTATTGTCTGCTGCCGGAGCATCTTGTGGTGACGCATCCCGTCCTACGCTTTCCGCACTGGGACCGTACCGACCCTATGGTACACGGCGTGTTTTATTCGGAAAAAACCGAATCGCCGCTGCTCAAGCGTTTTTTAAAAATACTATCCGAAGGCGGCGCTTCCTGAGCAATCGTCTATGCGCAATATTGCCTGCGCCGGACAGTGCTCGAAGCAGCTACCACAGTGCAAGCAGTGCTCCTGCATTATTTTGCGCGGACCTTCGTCCACGATCGCTCGCTGGGGACACACGCCTTCGCATATGCCGCAGCCAATGCAGGCGTCGGAAATGCAATAGCCCTTGGGGTGGACTTCTTCGGCGCCCATCGCATAGGTTTCCCGAAAGATGGGACGGACGCCAAGATTGAAGTATTCCACGCAGGCATCGCGAATACAGAAAATGGTTCCGATTTTTCGCGTGTCGTCGGGGTACACGTTTGCCAGATACGGCTGTTCGGTGAATATTGCGTCTATCCAACGCGCTTGTTCCGTGGGTGAAACCTCGAAGGCGACGCCCGCCAAACGGATCATCTCTTTATACATGGTATACGCCAACACCTGCACGCGACCATCCCGACGGAGCTGGCGGCAGAAATTCTTGCCGCGCGCGGTGAAGAAGTACATCGCGTCCGGCTCGTAATGAATAGCGCTGATGCAGCGCACCTGCGGCGCTCCATCCTCCCCGATGGTGGCGAAATTCAGTACGCCCACATATTGAAGCTTTTTCAAGCAGATTTCTAAATTCATTGCGCGATATCCTCAATTTGTTTCCAGCATTCGGGATCGGGCGCGTACATATTGCCATGGTAGCCTGCCGCTACCGCCGGGCAGCCCCGGCAAAAGCGCAGAAGCTCGCATTTTGCACACTTTTCAAACTGCTCGTAGCGGCGGTAGGCATCCAGCTCCGGTCCAGTGAACAGCTCGTAGAGGTCGTCAGTCAGCGCGTTTCCCACTTTGCTCTCCATACGGCGGCAGGCGTATACCGCGCCGTCAGATAAAATGGTGAGATGACAGTTGCCGCAGTTGCAGCCGTCGTATACAATTTCATTATCCGGATAGTCGTTGGGGTTAAAGTCGCCAATCTCGTAGCGGAACAGCGTCCACAGGTGATCCTTCAAATTGAAAGCGGTACCGCAGTTTTTATATTGTCTGTATTTTTCCCAGCATTGAGCGAGCGTTTCCCGATATTGCTCCGGAGAACAGCAGGTTTCTCGATCTTCTTTGGAAGGGCAATAGCGCGCAAATGTGAAAATATCGTCGTGATGGGCGACGACCTCGTCCACCAATTTTGGAATTTCCCTATAGTTCCAGCGGCTGACGGTTGCCATGATTGCCACGTCAATCCCTGCTTCCCGCAATATGGGAATGGTCGCCATGGTGGCGTCATAGGAACCGGGTTGGCGGATGAGATCGTGCGTTTCGCGCAGACCATCCAATGAGAGCTGATACTTGCGGCAGCCGTATTCCCGCATTTTGCGCGCGACATCCGGAGTAATGTGAAAGGGATTGCCCATGAGCGCAAAGGGGATGTTCGCCATATGTAGAAGGCGCAGCAGCGTCCAAAACTGCGGATGAAGTATGGGATCGCCGCCGGTAATATACATATAGGGAATTCGATTCGCCTTGCGGCAGAAGGTCTGGCAATTCTCAATGACAGTGAGCATATCGGGAACCGACATTTCTTTGAACTGCGCATGGCTGCCCAGCGCATAAATATAGCAGTGCTTGCAGCGCTGGTCACAGGCTTCGGTAATGTGCCATTGGAATGCAAAATACTCCATGCTTGCCTCTCCTGAAGTGGAATGATTGTGCAAATGCACCCCTGCAAAATGAAGCCTTGCAGGGGTGCGTATTGCAGAAAGAAACGGGGAATGCTTATTTGTCGCCGGCACCGCAGGCGGAGCCACACGCCGCGGGCTTTTCAGTGGGCTTGTCGCCGGCGCCGCAAGCGG